>CAZADC010000092.1:0-10428 GCA_964483755.1 uncultured Planctomycetaceae bacterium
ACGCGACCGCCGGGAGCATGTTCAGCCCCGGCAGGATCGCCGGCAGACCCACCGGAAACAGGACCAGCCGGAATCTCATGCGGCGATCTTTGCCCGACGGGCCCGGATCGTCAAGCGCCCGTTGCTCCGGCCCGCGCGTCTCTCCTCAGCGCGTCTACCGCGGGCCGTCGAACTCGGCGAAGCCGGGGTCGATGCGCCGGTCGTCGCGGTTCAGGCCGTCGATCCGCCGCATGTCATCGTCGTCCAGCTCGAAGTCGAGGGTGCCGAAGTTCTCCTCGATGTGCCCGGGCGACTTCGACCGCGGAATCGCGACCATCCCCGACCGGATGATCCATCGCAGCGTGATCTGGACGGGCGTCCTGTCGTGCTTGTCGGCGATCTCGCGCAGGACGGCTTCGTCGTTCACCTCGCCCTTGAGGATCGGGCGGTAGGCGACGACGGCTGTGCCGTGCTCGTCACACCAGGCCCGCAGGTCCGGCTGGCTCAGGTACGGGTGCAGCTCGACCTGGTTGGCGGCGATCGGCTGGGGCGAGGCGGCGACGGCCCGCTCCATGTGCCCAACGGTGAAGTTGCTCACGCCGACGGTGCGGACCTTGCCCGCCCCGACCAGCTCATCCATCGCCGCGAAGGTCTCGTCCATCGGGATGTCGCTGTTCGGCCAGTGGATGAGCAGCTGATCGACGTACTCGACGCCCAGCTCGTTCAGCGAACGGTCGGCGTCGGCGAGCAGAGCGTCGTGGTGCAGGCGGTCCTGCCAGATCTTCGTGACGAGGAACAGCTCGTCGCGGGGCACGTCGGACTCGGCGATCGCCTTCCCGACGCCGTCGTGGTTGTGATACATGTCGGCGGTGTCGACGTGGCGGTAGCCGACCTTCAGCGCGTGGGCGACCGCGTCGTGGGCGACGCCCGATTCGAGCTGGAAGGTGCCGAAGCCCAGCGCGGGCATCGCGATCCCGCCCGGAAGCTCGACTGAAGGCTGCTGCGCGGCGGATTTCTCGTTGGACGGCATGCTCTCTCCCGAGTCTGAGGGTTCTCGCTGTCTACGGGCGCAAGCGGCACCCGATGCACGGGCAAGTCTATGCGGCTGACTGGGCGATCCCAAGCGACAGACCGGATGGACTTCTCTTTCCGGTCGGCGGCAGGTTATGCTTCAGGAGACGTCCGAACGGAGGCCCCGCCGGCTCGGGCACGACCGGCCGTGCAGTATGCCTCGTGTGTCTGCACCCGGTCGGGCGGAAGCTCCGGGCGCCGGGTGACCTGCTCAGGGGGCGCGGCGCCCTGGGAAGGATGCTGCGCTTGATTCGGGCGCCGCGCCCGGTGTGGTATCGAACCGCAATCGCTGTCCCGAAACGAGGTGAGACCCATGACACGCTCCGCACACACTGTCGTCCCGGCCGTCCTGACCGTCCTCCTGATCGCCTGCGCCGCGCCGGCGGTCGAGATCGAGTCAAAGGACGGCGCCTGGCGCGTCACAGCCGAGACGTACCGCGCCGTCGTCAGCCCCGAAGGCCACTTCCGCTCGCTGGTGGTCGACGGCGTCGAGTTCCTCAAGGCCGGCAAGCGGAAGAAGGAGGAGTACGTCGGCGGCGACTTCCCGGGCGACGCCCCGGCCGCGAAGGTCGCCCGCGAGGACGACGCCGTCGTCGCCACGCGAGACGAGGTAACCGTCCGCTACGAGTTCGACGACGAGGGCTTCACCGTCCGCAGCGAGGGCGGCGCGGTGCGATGGATGCTGTCCGACGACGTGACGGCGTGCGTCTCGACCGACGGCGTGTCGAAGCCCGGCGGCGCCCGCGGAGACGTGTTCCGCATCGTCGCCGGCGAGGCCGCCGTCGCCGTGGACAAGCCGCACCACGTCACGTGGGGTCTGGCGTTCCCCTCGCGCCTGACGCGGGGCGGCAAGCCGGCCGAGCTGTTCACCGCGCGCTGGACGTGCGGCGTGGACGTCTCCCCCGCCGAGCTGATCGACCTCGCCGGCGTCAAGCCGACCGGGCGCGACGCCCGCAAGACGGCCGAGTACGAGCCCGGCGAGACGCCGAAGATGACCGTCGAGCTCGCGAGTCTCGCGGGCGCCCCGGCGGACCTGGTCGTCGGCTGGACCGTCCACGACCATCCGCACGACGGCAGGCAGGTCGCCGGCGCCGCAGAGAGCGTCCGCGTCGAGTCCGGCGGGACGAAGGAGCTGCACCTGGATATCCCGGTCGAGAAGCCGGGCCTCTACTGGCTTCGCGTGTCGCTGCTGGACGTTGCCGACCAGACCGCCCCCGGCGAGGGCAAGGGCAGGCCGCTGCAGAGCAGGACGCGCGGGTTCATCTGCGACGCCGACAATTACACCCCGCCGCTGACCCGACCGGACGACTTCGAGGCCTTCTGGGACGCCAGGCTCCGCGAGATGCGGAAGATCCCCTTCGAGCCGGAGCTGACCCCCAACGACGAGTACGCCATCGACGGCTACAAGGGCTTCGACCTGGAGATCAACGGGCAGGACGGCGAGCGTCTGGCGTGCGTGCTGGTCGTTCCGGACTCGCCCGGTCCGCACGACGCGGAGATCGGCGGCAGCCCCGGCAGCCCGGAGAAGGTCCGCCGCATGCTCACCAAGTACTCCAAACAGCCGGCCGGCGCCGGCATGTGGGAGCGGGGAGCGCCGCGGATCCGCGTCGGCGCCGACCTGCCCGAAAAGAGCACCTACCGGAGCTGGAACGGGCGCGACGACAACAACATGCTCCACTCCTACCTGCGGATGGTCCGCCTGGCCGATTACCTCCGCAGCCGCGACGACGTGCGGCGCATCTGGCTGTTCGGCGCCAGCCGGACCGGCGCGAGCATGCTGGCGGCCGGGGCGCTCGCGCCCGAGAAGGTCGCTGCCGTCAACGTCCACGTCCCCACCTGCTGCGGAATCAGCTGGTCCGAGCGTCCCTATCGCGGGTGGGGTCGCCCCCCGTCCCGCAACAAGGAAGGGCTCAAGACGGCCGCCTACTTCGACCCGGTTAACTTCGCGCCGGACATGGAGGTCCCCGTCGTGATGGACGGCGGATTCTACGACGGGCTCGCCCCGGCGCCGGGCATCCTGGCGTTCCGCAACCACGCCGTCAACGCCCCCTTCCGGCGCTGCGCCATCGAGCAGGGACAGCACGGGTACTTCAAGTTCAGCCGTCGCAAGCAGATGGAGGCCGACCTCGCCGAACACCTGGAGCAGACCGACGACTGAGCGGAATCGCTGACGGCGCAAGTGCCCTCGTGCATGACAAGTTATGCACCCTACTGGCGCCATGCTTCCCTTGGAAAGCATGTTCCAACGACGGTGGATAGGAGGCCGTGTCGCCCATTCCTCGTTCGCCGCTGGAAGGACCACGACTTCCTGGCGCAACGGCCGGGCTGCGCACCGTACGCGCCGTGCACGCCTCGCCGCGCGCTTGAACTTCACGAAGATGCTGCTACGATACTCGGACAGGTTCGCGGCCGTCGCGGATCACAACCCCACCCGCGGGGCGACTCAGCCCAAATGACCTCCGCCGAAGGAACCGCCGTCCCTGCCCCGACTGACTTCGCGGACAACCCCGCCGTCGAGATCGAACGCGTCCGCGCCGAAACGGTCCACGATACCGGCGCCTTCCGCTGGCAGCACCGCAAGAGGGTGCCCGGACGCGTCTCCCGCGCCTGGCGGCGGATGCGCCGCCTCGGCCGGAGAATCCTCGCCGCGGCGGGCGTTGCATCGGCGACGGCCAGGCTGGCGCCGTCTCATCCGCCTCGTGTCAATCCGCGGTTCATCCGGGAGCGGCATCACCACCACTACGGCCGACCGTGGTGCCTTGGGCGCGACCAGTTCGACTGCCTGGTCGACAGCGGGCTCGAGCCGCACCACCGCCTGCTCGACCTGGGCTGCGGCGCCTTGCGGACCGGCGTGTGGGCCATTCCCTACCTCGACGCCGACCGTTACTTCGGCATCGACGCGCATTGCCGGAGTCTCGAAGCCGCCCGGTCCTACGAGATTCCCCTGCACGGCCTGGAGGGCAAGCGTCCGCGTCTGCTCCATTCGGCCGACTTCCGCTGCGACCACTTCGACGTCCCCTTCGACCGGGTGCTGGCGTTCTCCCTGTTCAATCACCTGTCGGACCGGAAGACGGACGCGGCCCTGCGGCGGATCGCCGGGTCCCTCGCCCCGGCGGGGCGCGTCCTCGTCGCCAAGGGACTGAAGCTGACCGACGCGGAGCTTCGTGACGAGTACGGCCTGCGGGTCGAGGACCGCTTCGAGACGCCGTCGAAGTTCCTCAAGACGTCCATCGGGTGGGTCCAGCTGGCGCCCGCACCGTCCTGACGAAGCGCCGCACAACAGGAGTCCGGCGGCGCGGTTGCGTCCGTCCGGCCCGGAGTCGAGCCCGGCCTTGGCCGGCCGCGCTGCCATGCGTCGAAGCGGGCGAAGGGATTTGAACCCTCAGCAACCAGCTTGGAAGGCTGCCCCAAACCTCGCTTAACCGTCGTATCTACAAATGGTTGTGCAGGAGCGCCCCCGTGAAGTGACCAACTTGGCGCAGGCCCACCAAGCCAACTTGCTTCCGCATAGTCCGATGCCCCGGCACCGGCCGTGCGGCGCGCACTTGCAGCAGGCCGTCAGGCAATTGCGGTGAAGACCAGCCTGGACTCCTTCACCGGTACGCGCGGCTTCCGGCCATGGTGAAGAAGAAGCTCCTGAGGGACCGAAAATGGAGAGGGTGCCGCAAGAGAACTGCTGGATTCGACTACATGATCGAGCGACGCCGAAGCGGGCCATTTTGGTCTGTGCAGAAGGCGGGAGCGGCGATAAGCTCTTGTTGGTGGCGGACCGGGAGGTCTTGGCCTTGTGCTTTGGAAACGACCTGCGGAGTTTCCGGTGTTCGAGCGAACAGTCAGCGAGGTGTTGGAGCCGGTCTGGTGGATCGGCGTGGTCGCCTTCGGCGTTGCCTTGGCCGCAACGCCGACCGTGCGAGCGATCGCCTATCGATTGAAGGTCGTTGACCGGCCCGATGACCTCTTGAAACCTCACGCTCGTCCGATTGCGCAACCGGCTCCAGCGCGCGAGCCGGTTGCGTTGTGGGGGTTACTGAAGTGCGAGGGCGATGGGGCTCAGGCGCGTCTGGCTGAGCGTTCCCTCATGCCGCGGGGCCTTGGCCAGCAGGACGGCGAAGGCGGCATGGACGGCCATCACGACCCCCACACGTGCATGGAATCGCTCCGGTCCCCGGATGTTGCCGTCGTCCATCCCCCAGAACAGCTTCAGCCGCGCGTTGACCCGTTCGACAGACGTGCGACGCCGGTAGAGGCGTTCGAACTTCTTCGTGCTGCGAGGAACCAAGCGAAGTTCCTTCACCAGCCGGTCCTGGGCTGTCTTGTTGAAGCGTTCGACCCGTCCCTTGGCCTGGGGGCTGTTGGCCAGGATCAGCCCGATGTGCAAGTCGTTCAACGCCCGCTTGAACTGCGTCAGCGTTGGCTGAACGTAGTCCGAATCCTTCTTCTCGGCCCGGAAGATGCTGTCGCGATCCACGTACATCGCCGTCATCCGGCCACGCTTGCGAAGGTACCGCTTCAGCAGGTCCATGTAAGCCTCGGTCGTCTCGGCAGGATAGAACCGTGCCATCGTCTTGCTGGTGGCGTCGTCGATCATCACCACCAGCACCATCCGCGGGCCGCGACCTTCGAGCCAGTCATGATGGCTGCCGTCGGACTGCACCAACTCACCAAAACACTCCCGACGCTCACGCCGCTGGCGATGCTTGTCACGCTTGCGACGCGGCTGAAGCAGGCCTTCTGTCCGCAGCCAGTCCCGAAGCGTCCCCGCCGGCACCACCAGGCCACGCTCGGCAAGCTTCTCACTGGCCAGAAGTGCCCCGAAGTCCGGCATCTCCCTGCGGAAGATCTCCACCGCCTGCTTGCGCAGGTCCTGGGGGCGTCGACGGTTCGATGGCCGGCCACGAAGCCTGTGGACTATCCCCTTGTCGCCTTCCTGCGCCAGTCGCCGCTCCAGCCGACGGACTTGGCGGGTGGAAAGTCCAAGCAACCTCGCAGCTTCCAGTTGCGATCGCTTGCCTTCCACCACCAGCGACAGAACCTTCAGCCGATCACGCGCACCCTGACTCATCTCAATCCGGTCCTCGTTCATGGCCCTCTAATTCGGCCACTAAAAGCGGACACTTCTATCCGCCGAAGACCGGACATTACTATCCGCGTATGACACAGCGCGCGGAGCTAGGTTGCACGGATCGCGCGCAGCGGCTACCATCCGGACTCGCGAGGGTTTCGGCGTGAGCGGCATTAGGACCGCTGGGATGAAGGGATGATCGAAGTGTGCACGAATACCGCAGCCGTCTACCGCGACATGCGCCCATCCGACGCAGCCAGCGTGGCGGAGTTGCATCGTCGCGAGATCGACTTTGGCTTCCTTAGCGCTCTGGGGCCGGGCTTCCTGCGGGTGCTCTATCGCGGGATAGCTCTGAGCAACCGGTCGTGCTCTCTCGTGGCGGAGGTCGACTGCCAGGTTGCTGGCTTCGCTGTCGCGACAGACGACGTGTCACTCCTCTACCGCGACGTGTTGCGGAGGCACTTCGGCGCCCTAGTGGTGCGAGTCTTGCCATCCTTGATTCGTCGAGGCGCCCTGCAGAGCTGTTGGGAGACCCTCCACTACCCCAAACGCGAGGAGCAGACCGAGCTGCCGAAAGCCGAGTTGCTCAGTATAGCCATCAAGCGGGCTCAGGTCGGGCGGGGCATCGGCACGAACCTCCTCCGGCGAGTGCTCAGGCGACTTTGGGACCGCGGCGTGCCGGCCGTCCGGGTAGCCGTTCTCGCAACGGCGCCCGCCAACGGCTTCTACCGGACGACGAACTGGCGGTTTGCCGGCACGATGCAGAACCATGGGCGCGCGCTAAACCTGTACGTCAAGTCGAATCCTCAATATATAGAGGTGAGTAAATGACTGAGCGCCCCGCCCACGCTTTGACGGTCGACGTAGAGGACTGGTACCAGTCCACGATCGATCCCAACGCTCCGGTGTCCGATCGGTTCATCGCCAGTACGGAGCGCGTGCTCGAGATGCTCGATAGGCACAAAGTGCGCGGCACCTTCTTCGTGCTCGGCTTGGCCGTCGAAAAGCACCCGGGGGTCGCGCATGAGATCGCCGAAGCCGGGCACGAGGTTCAAAGCCACGGGTACGGACACGTCGAGGTCTTCAAGCTCACCCGTCAACAGTTCAGGGAGGACCTTGCCCGGGCCAAAGCCATGCTGGAGGACATCCTCGGGCGAGAGGTCTTCGGCTACCGCGCCCCGTCGTTTTCCGTCGATGAGCGGACCCCATGGGCCTGGGACGTCTTGGCCGAGACGGGACACCGCTACGACTCATCAGTGTTCCCGATCAGGATGCGGCGCTACGGGATCGGCGGCTATCCGAGTACGCCTCAGGTCGTGAAGACCCCCGAGGGTCGGCGGATCGTCGAAGCTCCGATGGCCTTCTTCACCTTCTGCTCCCGGCGCCTGCCCTGTGCCGGAGGCGGCTATGTGCGGCTGCTGCCACGGGCGCTACTGCGGGTCGCGTGGCACCAGATCGACCGGCGAGGGGGTCCTGGCGTGCTTTACATGCACCCATACGAGTACGACCCGATCGAGCTGGCCCAGCACAGCGGCTTCGTGTCGCTGCTCCGCCGACTTCACCAGGGCGTCGGGCGCAAGGGATTCCTCGACAAGATCGAGATGCTGCTGGATGAGCTTCGTTTCGGCCCGCTTGAAGACGTTCTTAGCCCTTGGCTGGAGGACCTATCATGCGAATCGCAATCCTGACGACCTCGGAGCCGGTCTACTACCCCCAGTTCTTCCAAACACTACTGGAGAGCCGCGGCGAAGACGTGGCAGGGGTCTTCCTGCTTCCAACACGCCGGAAAGGGCGTTCGCGTGGGTTGGTGTGGCAGTTCAACCGATTCCGTCGTTCGTTCGGGCTCCTCAACGCGATGCGGATCGCGCGGCGGGTCGCAGCGGCCAAGGTCGCTGACGCCCTGCACCTGGAGAGACTCACGGGACGCCCCTATTCGATCCAGGCGGCCGCCCGGCGCTGCGGCGTGCAGTACGAGGTGTGGGAGGACGCCAACGCGCCGGCGTTTCTCGAGCGGTTGCGGGCCCTCGACGTCGACCTGATTCTCTCGGTATCGTGCCCGCAGATCCTCAAGCGGCCCGTGATCGACTTCCCTGCGTTGGGATGCCTGAACCTTCACGGTGCGGACCTGCCGAACTACGGGGGGTTGATGCCCAGCTTCTGGATGCTCCGCAACGAGGAGCCGGCGGCGGCCGCGACACTGTTCTACATCACCGAGGAGGTAGACCGCGGGCCCATCGCGGCGAAGCGTCGCTTCCCGGTCCTCGCCGGAGAGACGCTGCACCAGTTCATCCGGCGATCCCGTCGCGAGGCTTGCAGCATGGTGATCGAGGCGCTCGGCAGGATCGACCGGGGCGAGATGGTGCCCGAACCGATGGTCGGAGAGGGGTCGTACCACGGCTGGCCGACGCGGGAGGACTACCGCAGGTTCCGCAGTGCAAGGCGGCGAATGGGCTGACAAGGGACGCGCTTTCAGCCCCCGCCCGGGAAGCATCGGGAGATCGCCGCGACGTATTGCGGGACGCACACGGCGCGGCAGAAGCTACTCTCCGCGGCGCGCCGGGAATTGCGCTTCATTTGTTGCAGCAGCGCCGGGTCGCCATGGATGGCTCGGACCGCCTCGGCAAGCCCGTCGCTTCGTCCCGGCGGAATGACCAGCCCGCACTTGTGCCGCCTGACGGTTTGGGTCACCGCGGTCTCGGGCGGGCTGACGGCGAGCACGGCGGCACCGACGGCCAACGCGGAGTAGGTCTTGCTGGGCACGCTGAGTCCGGCGAACTCCGTCTGGAGCGAGACAATCTGGCAGTCCGCCGCCGCCAGGGACCGGGGCGTCTTCTCGATCGGCTGCCAAGGCAGCAGGAGCAGGTTCGGCAACGCCTTCTTCTGCACGAGGCGGTGTATCTCCTTCTCGCACGTCCCGCCGCCGATGAGCACGAAGTGCACGTCCACCAGGTCGATCACCATCTCGGCGGCCTCGACGATCTTCTCCACGCCGTGGCTCGCACCGAACGCGCCGCTGTACATCACCACAAGCTTCTCGGCCAGGCCGTGCTCGGCGATGAACGGGTTTTCCTGGCGGGGCAAGGGCCGGAAGAGGTCCGTGTCGGCCCAGTTCGGGATGATGTGCACGGGCGTCTGGCAGCCGCGCGGCATCGCAGCCTCGACGGTCCGCCCCATGCATTCACCGAGCGTGATGACGCACTCGGCGTGCCGGTAGCACTCGCGGGTCAGGTGGTGCAGCAGACGCGAAATCAGTCCACCGGGGCGGATCATGCCCATACGTTCCATCAGGTCCGGGTAGATGTCGTAGACCAGCACCGCGTAGCGCACGCCGAAGAGGCGGCGCATCAGCGGGCCCAGCCAGGGGGTCAGCGGCGGGTTGGTCACCAGGAACGCCAGATGCCGCGGCCGGGCCGCCATTGCCGTGAGCGCTCGGAGCGCGAAATGCATCCAGGTCCAGATCCGCCGCGGGACCGAGTCCCGCTGCAGAGAGACAGCGGGCAGCACGCGGAAGGGACGCCGTTGCCGGGGGGATTCCAGAGAGCCCGTCAGCAAAGTCACGTCGGCGCCAGCGTGGGCGAGCCCCTCGATGACGCTGCGGAAAAGCACCGATGTGACTTGGTTGATCGCCAGTATCTTCGCATCACGTAGCATGGTTTCGCTCGCCGGGTTCACCGGCCTCCTCCGCGCCGGCGTCGCCCGGGTCGAGCCGGGCGCCATCCTCGGTCCACAAGACACGGTGCTTGATGAAGCGGGCCGGATTACCGCCGACGACTTGCCAGGGCGGAACGTCCCGGTACACCGACGACCGCGCCCCCACAACGGCGCCCTCGCCTACTCGCACACCCGGACCGACGAAGACATCCGCGCAAAGCCAAGCCAACCGGCCGACTTCGATGCACCCCGTCACCAGCGGACGGGAGACGAGGCTATGATCGTGTGTCGGCGAGCAGAGGAAGCTGTAGACCGACACCACCGAATGTTCCCGCAGCGTGACGCGCGCGATGTTGTAGATGAAGACATGGTCGTCGATCGCCGTGTTGAACTCGAGTGTCAGGTTCCACGGTGCCCAGAAGCGGGCCGAAGGGGACAGCCAGACCCCCTTGGCGACCTGGGCACCGAAGAGACGGAGAAGTGCACGCCGCCAGCAGTGCGCCCGGCGCGGGCTGGGCTTGTAAAGCAACCTCCATGCCAGGTTCCACAGCAACCGCCCGAACAGATTCCGCAGTGAGTGCTCGCACTGCACGCCGACCCGCTTGCCTCGTATTCTGTCGCTCCGGTTCTCGCTCATCAGCGCGTCCTACTCTTTCTCCGTGGCG
>CAZADC010000093.1:0-914 GCA_964483755.1 uncultured Planctomycetaceae bacterium
GCAGCTTGTCCCGGTCGGCCTGGATGGCGGGGACGTTCTCGACCATCTCGACGATCAGACGCTGGTTGCGCTTTTCGACGAACGGGAACGTGTCGAGGTATATCTCCTCGAGCAGGTCGTTGAGCACGACGTCGGTGTAGTTCATCTCCTCGGCGTGGAGTTGTCCGGGCATGAGCTTGAACATCGCCTGGATGATCTCGCTCAGCCGCTTCGCCTTGGCGCCCATCGTCTGGACGGCGTGCAGCAGGCGCTCGCGGTCCTTGCTGTCCTTCATCAGCTTCGCCATGCCCAGCATGTAGCTGACCGGCGTCCGCAGCTCATGCCCGGCGACCCGGATGAAGTCGGTCTTGAGACGGTTGGCGGTCCGCAGCGACTCGTAGGAGTTCTGGACGCGATCCACCATGCGGTTGAAGTCGTCGGCGAGCTCGTCCAGCTCGTCCGCCCCGAGAATGCTGCGCCGGCTCGAGCCCGCCTGAACGCGGGAATCCAGATCGCCCTCGGACACGCTGCGCGCGGCCGTGCGGAGGTGCCGGATGCGGCGCCCCAGCGCGCGATCGACCACGATGAGCCCGATGAAGAAGATCGTCAGGATGGCCGCGACTCCCCCGGCCAGGACCAGTCCGCCGATGCGGTAGATCGGCCCGGTCGCCTCCTCGATCGGCATGTACAGCACGAGCGCCCATGCCGGTGCGACCACGTCCAGGGCGGCGATGCGATCGGGCAGGCGGACCGGGGCGATGCCCTGGATCTCGCTGTCGTGGACGATCCGCCACCCGCCCTCGCCGCCGATGTCCGGACCCCACTCTCTGGCCTCGGTGGTCAGCGGCTCGACCCCCTCCCGGTAGACCACCGTGCCGTCGGCGCGGACAAGCATCGCCTGCCCGGCCAAGGCGCCGACGCGCCGCTCCACCTCG
>CAZADC010000093.1:924-10388 GCA_964483755.1 uncultured Planctomycetaceae bacterium
ACCCAGTCCGAGACGTCCATCACCGCTTTGCAGACACCCAGCGCCCTTTCGCCCCCCTCGTCCATGACGGGCACGCAGAGGTCCACGCTCCACGTCTCGGTGCTGGCGTCGTAGCCGATCGGCGGCACACAGATGCGCCCGCGCCCCTCGTCGTAGGCGGTCCGCCACCAGGACTCGTCGCCCTGGTAGAAATCACTCGTTCGACCCGTCGCGGCAACGAGCTGCCCCCGCCGGTCGGTAACCAGAATCTCGCGGAACCGCGCCTGCCCGCGCTCCAGCAGTCGCAGCTCCCGGACGACGGCGTTGTCCAGCACATCGGCGACGATCGGCTCGTCTCGCGGCATGGTCGCCCAGGCGGCGTCCAGCGCTTCCAGCTCCTCGGCCGTGTATTCCCGCGGCGGCTCCGACAGTCGTTCGATGACCGGCCGATGCCGAACCGACAGAAGCAGGCGCTCAGCGTCCTTCGCCAGCGAGACCTGCATGGCGGCCGACTTCGCTGACGCCGCCAGGCGGACGCGCTCCCCGAAGCTTTCCACCTGCACCCGGCTGCCGACCACGACGATGACGATCAACGCGAACAGCAGGGGGAGGAATCCCACGCCCAGCAGAAGCACGGTCAGCTTGCCGCGGATGGACATTCTCACGAAGCGGTCATTCCGACATCAGGGACGTTCACACGGGTTGGTCCGGCCCGTCGCCGTCGCGACGACCGAGGCTGCGAGCAAAGGTCATTGTGCGCTTCGGCGGACCGACATGCGACATTATTCCCCACTCGGCCGGCGAATGACGAAACGACTCAGCCACAAGCTGCTTCTGATCGTCAACGCGGTCTGCGAACCTCCGGTGGCGTTCGAGGTGATCACCTCGCTTGGAGAACTGGAGGAGTCCGACAGGCCGGGAGCCGGCCCGGACGTGTCGGCGGCGCCCGCAGTCGGCGGAGCAGGCCGAGGCGCCGGTTCATGTTGCCCGCCGGGGCCGCGATGTGCTAACATGATCGTTGCCGTGCTAGGCGGGGCGCTAGCGGTGCCCTGATTCCCTTCGGGGATGACCCGCAAACCGCTACAGCGGGGCCGAACGCTCCTCACGAGAGTCGCGGCTTCAGGATCACCTGTCGCGCGGACGGTGTTGAAGGCTGGATCCTCTGCAACGTCGCGCCGTGAACCTGGTCAGGTCCGGAAGGAAGCAGCCATAAGCGAGCATGCGACGTGTGCCGGAGGGCAACCTGGCCGGAGTCGTCCTGCTCGACGGGCCCTGTCGCCAAGACTCGACGAGGAGTGCACGGCATTCTTATGCGCCGACCACGGGCCTGCGCCGAGGCCCCGCGTCGGGGGCTCGAGCGGCCGCCGTCGGGTTTACAGGTCCGGCTCTTCGAGCGGCGCCGGGCAGTGGTCCCGCCGGCCGCAGTCGCCGCACGCCCCGCCGGTCCATACCTCCTGGAGCATGTCCATGACCGGGTCGATCAGGGCGGTTTCGTCGGTCCACACGCCGGCCTCGAAGTTCCGCCGGCGCGGGGACTTCGCGCCGATCCCCGCCCCGGTGAAGTTGGCCGAGCCGAGATACATCCGCCTCGAGTCGACGATCACCGCCTTGGCGTGCATGCGGACGCACCGGCGCAGGCGCACTCCCGCCGGCAGCCCGTCGCGGAGACGCGCCATCAGCGGACCGCTCGGCACGCCGGCGTGAAGGACGTGAACCTCCACGCCCCGCGTCGCCAGGTCGCCCAGCGCATCCCACGCGCTGGTCGCCCGGCGTCGCCCGCGCCCTTTCTGTCCGCCGGCCGGCAGATGAACGTCCTTCAGGTCCGCCGTCGCGACAAACAGCCGACGGCGACACTCCGCCAGCGCCGGGCGCAGAACCGTCTCGAAATGCTCGCGATTGACGATTGGCTGAATCACCTGCCCCTTATCGACCGAAGAGGCCAGTCTGCTCGAGCCGGTGGGCGCGTCGAGCCGATTCCGATTCGCAGTGTGTGGCCTTTGCAGCGTCAAGCGTCGCGTGCTAGGATGGCGTTCGCTGGATTCTCATGGGAGCGTTGTCACCGTGACTGAACCGCTGTCTCCGTCCCTGGAAGAAGTGCTGCCGCCTGCCGTAATGCGCCTGGCGCGGGATCAGAAGGCCATTCCGAAGCTGGCGAAGGACGCCTCGGCTCTTGCGGAGATTCACGACGCACTCGGGCGAATGTCCACGTCACACGATTTCTGGCTGGCTGACTCGCGAGAAGCTGACTTTCTGGCGCCGGAATCGGTTCACCTGGTGGTCACGTCCCCACCGTACTGGACACTGAAACGCTACAACGAATCTGCGGGGCAGTTGGGCCACGTCGCCGATTACGAATCATTCCTCAGCGAGCTGCGGTGCGTGTTTCAGCGCTGCTACGAGGCCCTCGTGCCCGGAGGAAGGTTGGTCTGCGTTGTAGGCGACGTCTGCCTGTCAAGGCGACGCAACAACGGCCGACATACGGTTGTCCCCCTTCACGCGTCCATCCAGGAGATGTGCAGGGGGCTGGGGTACGACAACCTCGCGCCGATTATCTGGCACAAGATCGCCAACGCAAGCTACGAGGTGGAAGGGGGCTCCAGCTTCCTCGGCAAGCCGTACGAGCCGAACGCGGTCATCAAGAACGACATCGAGTACATTCTGATGGAACGCAAGCCGGGAGGGTACCGCAAGCCCGCCTGGGAAACTCGCGTGATGAGCGTCATCCCGGCCGACCGTCACAAGACGTGGTTCCAGCAGGTGTGGGCCGGGCTGGGCGGAGCTTCGACCCGGTCTCATCCGGCCCCGTTTCCCGTGGAGCTCGCCGAACGGCTGATCCGAATGTTCAGCTTCGCCGGGGACCGCGTCCTGGACCCGTTCCTTGGAAGCGGGACGACGTCATTGGCCGCCAGCCGCTGTGGGCGAGACAGCATCGGCATAGAGATCGATCCGGACTATCTGGAGCTGGCACGACGTCGAATGCGCAAGGAGACCCGATCGCTGTTCGGGGACGCAACGCTGAACGTTCATGACACCCATTCCCCGTCTTCGATGAGTTCCACGACGCGTCCTACGCCAAGCGGTACGAGCTGCTCTGCACTCGCCTGGTGAGGGAGCGCCTCTACGACGCAGCCTGTCTGCTGTTGAGCGATGCCGAGACCGGGCCTGACGGGGAATTCCGCGAGCCAAACGCCGAGGTCGGGTTCGAGCCGTTCGCCAGATCGCTTGCGGCAAAGGCATCCGCGTTCGCGCCGTAACCCGTGGGTCCTACGGCAGCTCAGCGTCAGACGCGCCCGACGCGGATTTCCTGGCGGATCTCCACCGCGTCGCCCGGCGCGATCGAAGCCGTCTCGGTCCGCAGGTCCAGAGCGAGGGTTCCCTTGTCGGTCACCTTGCCGACAATCGCCCGTGTGACCGGCCCGTCGAAACGGTGCACCACGCGGAAACCGTCAACTTCCGCGCGCCATTCGCCGTCGGGCAGCTTGTCGCCGTCCAGCGTCCGTGCGGCGCCGAGCCCGTCGTCCAGGTCATCCCATTCAATCCCCCGAGGCCCGTCCGACGCCGAGAACGTCACGGCCGCTCCGGGAGCGAGCAGGTGCAGGCTCCCTCCCCACGCCGTCGATCGCGGCGCGTCGCCGGCGTTCTCGATCCGGCTGACGATCCGCAGCGCCCCCTCGCGCAGGCGATACGTGCGAGTCAGGCGAAGTCCTTCCGGCGCGTCGAAATACACGCGTATGCCGTCGCGGAGGGCCCGGCTGCGGCAGGGCTCGCCCCAGCCGCGATAGCTGAACGGGCCGGTGATGAGCGACTCGCAGTAGCCCTCGGACATCGGATAGAGCTGGAACGGGTTGTCGGGATCGGGCTCGGTCAGCCACTGCCGCCCCCCGGCCGTCAGGTGCAGAATCCGCCCACCGAGATCGGGCACGACGGCGATCTCCATGCCCTCCCCGGCCGCCCGCTTCACGTCATGGTCGGCCAGGCGGTTGCGGATCTTCCCCGCCGTCACGTCCAGCGGCTCGCCCTCGCGGATGTACTCGACGCCCGCCTTCTTCCAGTCGCGTATCATCGCGTCCCAGAGCTTCACGTCTTCGCGGGAGGCCGGGCTTCGGAACACGTCCCCGTCCAGACGGAACAGCCCCTCGATTCGACCGAGGCGGGCGTAGCGGACGCCGTTTCGCAGCAGGCGGACGCGCATCCGCCGGCGTCCTCGGACCTTGTCCTCCCCGCCCGCCAGGACCGACTCCGCCTGATCGAGGATATCCCCGTCGAACAGCGGCGCCGTCGGCGGATCGTAGAGCAGCGGATGGACGGACCTGTCCTCCCGGACGCGCCGGTGGAACAGGTCGAGGTAATCCCGAACGGCTCCCGCCGCCGACCCGTAGACGGCGTCGAGGAATTCGTCCACCAGCGCCCACACGTCCCGGGTCGGGTCCCACAGCAGACGGCTGAGAACCCATCCTCGAAGCTCCATCGACTCCGCCCCGCCGCCGTCCTGTCCCATGCCCTGCATGAAGACGCCCCGCACGCCGTGGTCCACATAGATGCGGACGTTCCCGGCCAGCTCGTCGAAGTCCGGCATGGGCAGGGGATAGTTCGAGAAGTTCGTGCAGTAGTGCCATATGTAGATGCGATCGGTCAGCCGACCCCACTCCTCGAGCCCCTTGAGCGCCCGCAGGCTCTCGGGGTGATCGCACTGCCCGAACGGATGCCCCTGGCAGCAGCGGATCGGGCACATCCGCACGCGGACGTTCGGATGCGGCGGCGTGCGCGGCGCGTCCAGCGTATACATGTACGCGATCGTGTCGATGAGCTTGTCGGGGAACCGCTTGCTCGTCTGCTCGGCGACGGCGTTGACGAAGCGGATGACCGGCCCGGCCTGGGAGCCCTCGGCCTCGGCGATCGCGGTGCACTCGTCACACTCGCAGTAGCCCTCCCAGTCCTGCTGCGAGACGCTGAAGATCGTCGCGCGGGGGTTTCGCTCCATGTGCTCGATTACCCGCTCGATCGCGATGCGGAGCACCTCCGGGTTGGACAGGCAGAGCTGCCCTTTCTCCCAGCGCCGCCGGCCGTCGATGAGGCTGTAGTACTCCGGGTGATCCGCGAAAAACTCGCCCGGCGGAACCAGCCGGAAGAACGTGTGAACGTGCAGGCCGTAGCTGACGTGCCCGCCCATGTAGTCCGGCACCGGTGTGTAGTTGCCGTTGAGACGGTTGCGACCCCACCAGGTCGGATCGCCGCCCTCCCAGCAGAACACGTCGCGGAACTCGAACGCCGGGCGACCCGTCCGCCGCATCGCCGGAAGCTCGACCTCACGGCACTTCGGAATCGTCGAGACGTCCGTCGTGTACCACCGACATCCGAGCGTCTCGAGCAGCTCGTAGACGCCGTACAGCACGCCGCGGTCCCCGCCGCCGAGGACGTAAAGGTTTCCGCCGCGTGTCTCCAGGCGGAAATCCTCCGGGCCGAGGTTCAGCGACGCGACGTCGATCCCGGCCGCGCGGGCGGCGTCGGCGTCGCCGACGTACACCGCCTTCGACGGGGAGCGCGGCTCGCGCCGGACGGCCGGCGGCAGGCCGAGCATCACGTGCAGGTGTCGGCGCAGCTCCTCGGCCGCGTACTCGATCGCCGGCGAAGGCTCTGAAGGCGTCCGGATGCCCGCCGTCGGCAGGCCGTCGCGGGCGAGAATGACGGGTTCGGTATCGGCTTCAGTCATGGCAAGTCCTCTGCTGTGTCGGGTTCACACAACAACGCGCGTTCGTCGTTCGCGGTGTCCTGTGAAGGACACCGCGCGTGATCCGTCTCATTCCGCCTGACATCTCACAGGCCGGGAACGCTGAAGAGCTTCTGTCGCTCGTGGAAGTACTCCCGAAAGCCCTCGGCCGGGTGGCTGGATATCCACTCGTCCTTGTGGTCGAGAATCTCCCGCCATATCTCGCCGGCGTCGTCCATGCTGAGCGGGGCGGCGGGTTGGGTCGCGTCGGCCTGTTCGAGCAGGGCGTCCGAGACCCGGCGGAGCGATTCGATCTGGCTGGCGACGATCGCCTCGCCTTCCCGCCGGCTCGCACCTCGTGCGAACTCGCCCGAGGCGAAGGTCAGCCCCTCCATCGGCTCGTCCGGCATGCGGGAGATGTCCACCAACTCGGGACGCAGCGCCCACAGCTGCGACGTTTCGCAGACCCCGGCGTGGTCGCCGCGGTAGTCCCTGTAGCGGATCAGGTCGCTGTCGGCCGCGGCGGCCGTGCGAAGCGGTCGGCGGCTCGAATAGACCTGCGCAGCGTACTGGATGTCCATCTCGATGCCCCCGTAATGCCCGGTGACGAGCACCGCCGCCCGGAAGCCCGCGTTCTCAGCCGCCCGGAGCTGGTAGACGATCTGCTGGAGGAACACCTCGGCGGGCACGTCGGTCAGGTAGGTTACGGGCGCGTTCTGCTCGGCCAGCCAGGCGAGCCCGTACGGCGTCTCGTGGACGTGCCACCAGGTCATCGGCGCGACGACGCCCCCGTGCGCCGCCGCGGCCCGCTCGACCAGCGCACGGGCCTTGAGCCCGTCGAGCCCGAGGGCGTTCTGCACGCCGTGCGGCTCGCTGAGCCCGTAGGCGAAGTAGCAGACGGGTCTGGCGGCGATCGCGGCCTCGATCTCGTCGCGGAACATCTCCTCCCAGCGAACCTTCGTCGACATCACTGCACCTTTTCTCACGGGCTTACCTCGCACATCTCACTCCAGCCGCCAGCGCGACCAGAGGATGGCGCACTTATCGCTCGTGCGGGCGGGCTTCTGGTAGTAGACGGTCAGGATGCTCCCGTCGCCCAGCTCGACGGAGGCGGGGTATCCCAGGTCGGCGTCGGGCCCGTCGTCCCGCAGGATCAGGTTGCAGCGCCACGTCTCGCCGTCGTCTTCGCTCAGTGCGATCCGCTGCCCGAACGGCTCGAGCCGGTAGCCGCAGCTCAGCACGAGCGTGCCGCCGGAGTGGCGCATCAGGTGCGGCGGCGATCCGTGGAAGCCGAGCGGACGCGGCGTCGACCAGGTCTTGCCGCCGTCGACGCTGACGGTCGTCATGACGGAGAACGGCACGATGCCGGCGTCCTCGAGCGGCGGGCTGTTCTCGTAGTTCTGGACGCGGATCGCGCCGAGCAGCCGTCCGTCGGGCAGTTCGACGACGTGCGGCTCGTGGTAGTGGCCCCACGCCGTGCCGTCGGCGAGCGGTGTCTCGCCCAGCGGCCGCCAGGTCGCTCCGTCGTCCGAGCTGACCACCGCAACCACCTTGCCGAAGCGAAGCTGCTCGAATGTGTCGAACTGCTTGCCGAGATAGAGCAGATCGCCGCCGGTCAGACGGATGGGCCCGTGCGGCGCGCTGACGGGAACCTTCACCGGCGCGCGCCACGACTCTCCGCCGTCGTCGCTCACCCGAAGCCAGGATCCCCGCCACCGACCGATGATCGCCTCGTCCTCCGTAGCATCCAGGGCGGCCGTCCAGCGGGCCCGCTGCACGGGGTCCATCTTCGCCAGGCGCTGCTCGCCGGCGTAGCGGCGGTTATGCGTCGTGAACCACGTCACCAGCAGCCGTCGGCCGCCGAGGCAGATGACGCCCGCGTCGCGATCATCCAGCGGCGAGTCGTTGAGCACGCGGGGCGGCGTCCAGGTGCGCCCCTCGTCGCCGGACAGGAAGATCGTCGTCCGTCCGAACGGACAGACGTGGTCGTTGCGCATTCCGCTGGCGACGACAGCGAGGGTTCCGTCGTCCGTCCGGGCGACGCAGGGCCAGCCGAAGTACCCGAAGAAGTCGTCCGGCAGCGAGCAGACGACGCCGTGTTGGGCTGCGATTCTCTCAGACATGGGTCAGACTCCTACAGGAGCGAGCGGGTCGTTCATTCGTCGCGCCCATACATAGCACGCGGACGCGTCGATGCCAGCACGTTCTGCGAATTCCAACCGCAGCGACGCGCGGAGATGCAGGAAACCCCGGCGCCGTCCGCGCTGCGCCTGTATGATGACAACGAAATGAGCACACCGGGCAACACCCTCCGTCGCACCGCAGCGGCCGTCCGCAGCCGCGAGCCGCGAATGCTGGTCATCGCCCTGATCCTCGTGCTGTGCGCGCTGGTCTTCGTCGTGGTTGCCGACGAGGTGGCCGAGGGCGACACGGCGCGAATCGATGAGAGGGTGGTGCGCGCGTTCCGCGACCCCGACCGGCCGGGCGAGATGATCGGGCCGGACTGGAGCGAGCGCTTCGTCCGGGAGCTCAGCGCGCTGGGCAGCTTCCCGGTGCTGACGCTCGTGACCCTGGCGGCCGCAGGATTTGTCGCGTTGAGCGGGCGCGGACGGACGGTGGCGGTGCTGATGATCTCCGCGTGCGGAGCGATGGCGCTGGCGTTCACCGTCAAGGCGCTGCTGGACCGCCCGCGGCCGGACCTGCCCGTGCCGGAGCATTCATCGGCGAGCTTCCCCAGTGCCCACGCAATGGGCTCGGCGGCGGTTTACCTGACGCTGGGCGTCATGCTGGCGGCCGTACTGGAGCAACGGCGGACCAAAGCATATGTCCTCGCGCTCGCGCTGTCGCTGGCCGGGATCATCGGCGTGACGCGGGTGATGCTTGGCGTGCACTACCCCACGGACGTGCTCGGCGGCTGGGCCGGGGGACTGGCATGGGCCTTGGGCTGCTGGGTCGTCGCCCGGCTGGTCGACCGCCGCACCGACGCGCACGTCGTCGGCTGAGCGAATCCAGGCCGCAACAGAAGACCTGGACCTCAGGCGCGACGAGTGCTGAGCCGCATGCGTCGGGTGGAGCACGCTGCAGAACTTCTTTCGGCCGCCGTTGACCCGCTCGCCGAGAAGCCGTCGGATTGCCAACGTCCGAAGCGACGATGGCCTGCGCGGGCACAGGGGCAGTCCGACCGCCGCGTGCAGCCGTTGCCCCGCTGCCGGCGGGCGGAGGTGCGCAGGCCGGCGCTACCCGAGGTCCATCGTCATGAGGAATTCGGCGTTGGACTGGGTCTTTTCCAGCCGGCTGATGAGCAGCTCCATCGCCTCGACGGGCTGGATCTCGGCGAGTATCTTCCGCAGGCGGGTGACCAGCTTGAGCTCCTCGGGATCGAGCAGCAGCTCTTCCTTCCGCGTGCCGGACCGCGAGACGTCGATCGCCGGCCAGACGCGCCGGTCGACCAGGCGGCGGTCGAGGTGCAGCTCGCTGTTGCCGGTGCCCTTGAACTCCTCGAAGATCACCTCGTCCATGCGGCTGCCGGTGTCGATCAGGGCGGTGCCGATGACGGTCAGCGAGCCGCCCTCCTCGACGGCGCGGGCGCCGCCGAAGAACCGCTTGGGCGATTGCAGGGCGCTGGCGTCGACGCCGCCGGTGAGAATCCGTCCGGAGTGGGGCGCCTCGGCGTTGTACGCGCGGGCGAGGCGGGTGATGCTGTCCAGCAGGATCACCACGTCCTTGCCGTACTCGACCATGCGGCGCGACTTGGTCTGGACCATCTCGGCGATCTGGA
>CAZADC010000094.1:0-3361 GCA_964483755.1 uncultured Planctomycetaceae bacterium
GGCGAAGCTCCTCCAGGTGCTCGCCGAGGGTCATCGAGGTATCTTCCGGCGTGCGGCGCGCCATCGCGCTCAGCCCTCCCCCTCTTCATCCAGGGCGAACATGCGGCGGAGCTGATCGACGGCCTCGAGGTCGTCGGGGCGTCCGCCGTCGCGCGACAGATCCTTCAGATACGCAACGGGGTCGTGGAGGAGCTTGCGGCACAGGGCGCGGGCGAACCGCGCGAGCTCGTCGGGCTCGGCGTCCAGTCGCCCGGCGTACCGCTCCGCCTCGCGGTCGGCGAGCGTCCGCCCGCGCGCCTGGAGGCGCTTGATCGTCGGCACAACCTGCAGCGAGTCCATCCAGCGCGCGAACGCATCGACCTGCTCGGCGACGATCGCCTCGGCCCGCGGGATCTCCCTCTCCCGCCGGCGGAGGTTGCGGGCGACCTGGGCGTCCAGCTCGTCGATGTTGTGGAGCCGAACCGTCGCGATCTCGCCGACGGCCGGCTCGACGTCGCGCGGGACGGCGATGTCGCAGACGCAAACCGGGCGCCCGCGCCCCGCCAGCGCCTCGCCGTGGCGGGCGGCCGTCAGCACCGGACGCTTCGAGGAAGTTGCACAGATAATCGCATCCGCGCAGCCGAGACGTGAGGCGAGCCCTCGCGTGGTGACAGTCTCGATGGTCGGGCGCTCGTCGCCGCGCGCGGGACAGTCGCCGGCGCGGAGAAGCTCACCGAGACGTTCGGCTCCCTTTCGCGTCCGGCCGACGATCACGATCCGTCCGGCGCCGGCGTCGACGGCGGCGCGCCCGGCGAGCTTCGCCGTCTGTCCGGCCCCCAGCAGCATGACGGTCCGCCCGTCGAGCCCGCCGAGCTCGGCGGCGGCGAGATCCACGGCCGCCTGGGCGACGCTGCACGTGCCCCGCCCCAGCAAGGTTTCGGCGTGCACCCGCTTGGCCGTGCGAAATGCCGCGTGCAGCAGCTTGTGCAGTGCGAAGCGGGCCGACCGCGCGTCGCAGGCAATCGTGTAGGCGTCCTTGACCTGCGAGAGAATCTCCTGCTCGCCGATGATCTGCGAGTCCAGCGACGCCGCAACCCGGAACAGGCGCCGCACGGCGTCCAGCCCGTCCAGACGCTGCAGAACGTCCGCCGGGGCGGGAGCGTCGTCGCCCTTCACGGCGGCCAGGTGCTCAAGCACGCGCGATACATCCTCCCCGTCCGCCGGCCCGGCGAAGTACAGCTCGGTGCGGTTGCAGGTGCTGAGAACCAGCGACTCGCGAAGAACGCGGTGCCGGCGAAGCCGGCGCAGCAGCTCGAGCGCCTCGGCGCGGGTGAGCGTGAGCCGCTCGCGCACCACAAGCGGCGCGCTGCGGAAGTCCAGTCCGATCATGCCGATCTGCATCAAAGGCGGCTCCGGAATTGCCGAATCTCTTTCCCCGACATCATACCGCTTCGGCGCGGCGTTTGCCCGTGGGGGAGAGGTCAGGGCGAGGGGTCACAGCCGGCGGGCGCAGAGCGGCCGGCGTCGTGACAGACGGCTTTGTTGTTCGGCGCCGCCCGGCTCAGGCGCGTCGGCGTCGCCGGGCCGCCAGCAGCGCGCCGCCGCCCAGCAGCGCGACGATCGACATCGGCTCGGGAGCGACCTGCAGGTTGACCTGTCCCGGCGTGGCCGTGTCGATCGTGTAATGGTGGCCTTCGGGGGCTTCGCCCATCACGAGCCCGTTGTCGACCAGGGCGCCGGTGTACTCGAACAGCCGGTAGGTCCCCGAGTCGAACCCGGCCAGGCCGCGCACGTTCAGGATGCCGTCCAGCGTGAGGTTGCCGTCTGCGTGCACCAGGTCGTTGACACCGCCGCCGACCACGCCCGCCTGCGCAAGTTCGAAGTCGAGAACCGTTTCGGGACTCAGGACCAGCCCTGCCGTCGTCAGCGTACCCGGGCTGTTGCCCGGGGCGAGGCGGACACCGTCGTCGAGCTGGAGGAAGCTGGCGACGGTTCCGGACCCGCCGAGCGTGCTGCCCGGCGCGAACGCGAGCTGATTGTTGAGCGGCGTCGCGGAGTTGACCACGAGCCTGGCGCCCCGGCGAACGTCGATCTCGGTCGCCGGGTTCAGCGTGCCGAGTATCTCCAGCACACCGGACTTCACCAGCGTCGGACCGGCCCAGGTGCTGTCGCCGGTGATGGTCATCCTCCCGGCGCCGGTCTTGGTCACGCCGCCGTTGGTGATGTCGGCGTCCACCGCGAGGTCGATAGCCGCGTCGCCGTCGCGGACGCGGAACGTCCGGTCCCGTCCCTGCAGGTCCACGTCCCCGCCGGCAAGGAAACTCGTCTGCCCCGACGGGCGGGTTCTCCAGGACCCGAGCAGTTCGATCTGGCCGCCGTCGGCGATGGACGTGTTTCCGCCGCGAGCCTTGACGCCCTTCTCCAGGCGGACCGTTCCGGTCCCGACCGACAGCGAGCCGCGGTCGATCCCGATCTTTCGCAGTTCGTTCCCGGCCGTTCCGCTGAACAGCAGCGTCCCGGAGGAGTTGACGCGAACCCGCGCGTTCTCGGGCAACTGGTCGCCCTGGAGCAGAACCAGTCGGTCGTCGCCCGCCCCGTCGCCGACGACCGCGTTTCCGGTGACGGCGAGTCCGGCGTCCTTGTCCAGCTCGATCGTGCCGCCGTAGATGCGCGTGACGCCCGAGTAGTCGTTGCCCGCGTCGCCGGAGAGCGTCAGCGTGCCGGCGCCGACCTTCCGCAGCCCGCCGCCGCCGACGATCTGGCCGGACAGGTCGACCGCCGCGCTGGCGACGACGCCGATGCTGGAGCGGGAATCGAACACGATCGTGCCGCCCCAGGTGTTGTCGCCGCTGATGCCCCGGAGAGCGCCGCCGCGGTCCTCACCATACCCGCGGAGCACGAGCGTCTCGTTGCCGATGTCAACGCCGTTGAGCTCGACGGCGGCGCCGTGGCGCACCTCGGTGATGCCCGCGGTGCTTCCGAACGTCGCCTCGTTGGACAGGCGCACCGTGCCCTTTCGGATCAACGTCGGCCCGGCGTAGGTGTCCGCCGTGTCGCCGGAGAGTTCCAGCAGCCCGCGCCCGATCTTCGTCATGCCGAACGGGGAGATCCAGTTCGCTGATATCTCCATGTCCACCTCGGACTCCCCGTCGAGGACCTTCGCCGTCGGCCGGGCTCCGAGCACGTTCAGGTCGCCGCCGCCGATGACGGCCGTCGTGTCGGACCGCTTGGCGATCACGCGGTCATTCATCTGGAGGTACCCGTCTTCGCCCATCTCCACCGTGCCGCCGAACATCCGCAGCGGGCGGGTCAGCCCCACGGCCCCGTCGGAGATCGTCACGGCGCCCTCGCGAACCACCAGGCGACGGAACAGCTCGACGTT
>CAZADC010000094.1:3371-10375 GCA_964483755.1 uncultured Planctomycetaceae bacterium
GCTGCGCGCGCGGGCCACCTCGACGCCGAGTTCGCGGAACAGCTCGACGTTCTCAAGAAAGAGCGTCCCCGCCGGATTGACGAAGACCTTTGCGCTGTCGGCGATCTGGTGACTGGTCAGGGCGCCCACGCGATCGTCGCCGTCGTCGTCGCCGACGATCAGCTTGCCGGGCACCGACGTGACCCCGTCGGTCTTGCCCAGCACGAGCAGCCCGCTGCCGACGCGCGTCGTGCCGACATAGGTGTTGGGTTCGTCGCCGCTGAAGGTGACCTGCCCGTTGCCCTCGATCTGCACCGGTCCGCGTCCGCGGATGGTGTTGGAGAACACCAGGTCGCCCCCGCCGAATTCGCCGTTGTTGAAGAAGACCGCGCCGCCGTGCAGTCCGAGCTTCGTGCCCACCTCCTGGTCGCCGACGCTGTTCTGGCTGCGCCCGACGAGCCCGCCGAACAGGGCGATCCGCTCGCCGGCCAGACGCATGTCCTCGGGCGCCTCGAAAAACAGCCCGCCGACGGACTTCTTGCCGTTGGTGAAGACCTCTGTGCCGCTCGAGAAATCCGTTCCGAAGAACAGGTTCTCCTGCCGACCGAAGTCGGGAACGGCGTCGCCCGCCCAGTTTTCGGCGCGGAGGAAGTTGGCGTCGGGCCCCTCCCCGTCCCAGAACCAGTCCTCGCCCGAAGCGGGCGTGACGATCAGAACAGCGGTGCACAGGGCGATGACTACGGCGATGAAGCCGGAAAACAGTTTCCGCATCGTGGGCCTCCAGGGGCTCGAACGACGGTCGGCTTGTCTCTCCTTGAATTATCGGCCGGATGCACCGCTGCGTCCAGCGGCACCGGCTGACGTGCTGGGTGAGTATACCACGACGACGGGCTCGGACAAACCGGTCCGGGCGTGTCAAAACGCCTTGCCGCGAACCGGAATGTGGGTATCATGCACGTCGGCGCCGGCGGGGTATCGAGGCGCGGCCGCGGACGACGTCCCGCGCGGCCGAAGTGCACCTGCCCCGACGGACAAGACGGGACGCGTTCGACAGGAGCGTACAGACATCGTGGATCCGCTGGTCTGGATCGTGCTCGCCATGACGGTCTGCTCGGGGTTCTTCTCCATGGCGAGCTACTCCTTCCGCGCTTTTCGCCGCGTCTGGATGGAGGAGGCCTTCGCCACCCGCACCGACCGCAGGGCGTTCGCAACGCTGGATCGCCATCTTGCCGCGCTGCGCCTGACCGCGTCGCTGTGTCGTTCGGTGTGTAATCTCGTGCTGGTCGTGGCGATGGTCTACCTGTTCGGCGCGCCGGAGGCGGGGTGGGGATCCGCCGTGACGGCGACCCTGGCGGCCGCCGCAATCATCGCGGTCGTCGGCGTGGCGATTCCCCACGCCTGGTCGGCCCACGCGGCCGAAAGCTTCGTCGCCGCCACGCTTCCGGTGATGATGGTTTTCCGGTACCTGCTGCTGCCGGTGATCGCCGTGCTGCGCGTATTCGACCTGCCGGTGCGCCGCCTCGCCGGCGCCGAGGAGGAGGACGAGGAGAACGGCGAGGAGAACGCCCGCCAGGAGATCCTGCACGCCGCCTCCGAAGGTCGGGCCGAGGGAACCGTCGACGCCGAGGAGGTGCAGATGATCGCCTCGGTGATCCATTTCGCCGACACCGACGCCGACGAGATCATGACCCCGCGGACCGACCTGTTCGCCCTGCCGGTCGACACGCCGTGGGAGCAGGCCCGCGCGCAGGTCGTCGAGGCGGGGCACACCCGCGTGCCGATCTACGAAGGCGACCTCGACAACATTATCGGCATCCTCTACGCCAAGGACATGCTGCAGAGGATCCCCGGCGACGCCGAGCAACCCCTGCGCACGATCATGCGCAAGCCCTTCTTCGTCCCCGAGACCAAGTCGCTCGACGACCTGCTGCGGGAGTTCAAGACGCGGAAGGTCCACATGGCCGTCGTGCTGGACGAGTACGGCGGGACAGCAGGCATCGTAACCATCGAGGACGTGCTGGAGGAGATCGTCGGGGAGATCGCCGACGAATACGACGCCCCCGAGCCTGCGCCCGTCCGCCAACTGAACGAGACCGCCCTGGAGGTCGACGGGCGAACCGACGTGGACGACCTCAACGAGCTGCTCGATCTGCAGATTCCCGACGACGAAGATTATGACACGGTCGCCGGATTCATCTTCAGCGAGCTGGGTTACGTGCCGGCGACGGGAGAGACCATGGAGGCGGCGGGGGCAAGCTTCACTGTCGAGGCCGCCGACGAACGGAAGATCAAGAAAGTCCGGGTCGAGAAGCTCGCCGACACCGAGGACGCCGACAGCGAGGAGAGGTAGTTCCATGCCGCACAGCGATCGGTACAAGGCCCTGATGGGCCTTGCGCCTCAGCGGATTCCCCACTGGGAGCACTGGTCCTGCCCCGACGCCGAAACCTACCTGACGGGCATCGACTACTACGAGCATCCGAAGCGATGCCGCGAGCGCCTGCGCGAGCTGTACCCGATGCTCGGCCTGCCGATTCCCGAGACCGACGAGCCGAAGCCGCGTCCGACCCTCGGCAAGGACGGCGCCTCCAGCAACCCCGACCGCCGCACCGTCCGCTGGGGCGACGGCGAGACGGGGACCTGGGAGCACGGGGAGGCGCACTTCCGGTCGCGAGAGGAAGTGCTGGGCTTCAGCCCGCTCGCTCACGGCGACTTCTCGGACTTGCCCGTCGTCGAAGCACGCGACTACCGCGACGAGGACGCCCTGTGCCGCGAGTACCGCTCCCGCTACCCGGAAGAATGGGGCGACGAGACGACGGCCGAGTCCGAGGGGACGGTCGGGTTCTACAACACGATGTTCATGTGGCCGCTGCTGACGTTCGGGTGGGAGTGGTTCCTCGAATGCTGCCTCGATCCGGAGTTCGAGCGGATCATGGACGAGTTCGCGGAGATCAACCGCCGCGTGTTCCGCGTCTTCGCCCGTCTGCCCGTGAAGTTCGTCGTCTGCCACGACGACATCGTCACCTCGCGCGGGCCGGTCTGCTCGCCGCAGTGGATGCACAAGTACATCTTCCCACGCTACGAGGAGTTCTGGTCGATGGTGCGGGCGACCGGCAAGGAAGTGATCTTCATGGTCGACGGATGCATCGACCGCTACGCCGACGACGTGATCGCCTGCGGTGCGCGAGGAATCATCACCGAGCCCTACACGGACTTCAAGTCCCTCGCCCGCCGGCACGAAGGCGAAAACCTGTTCCTCGCCGGCGAGGGCGACAACCGCGTCCTGACCCGCAACGATCCTGAGGAAATCGACGCGATGGTCCGCTCGATGATCGACACCGCGCGAATGACCGGCGGGTACATGATGTGCATCGGAAACCACATCCCCTGGAACGTCACGCCGCAGGGCATCAAGCGTTACCTCGACCGCTCGGCCGAATGGGCCCGCCGCGACAACTGACCGACGCAGGAAATCCGACGTGAGCAAGACCCGACCCGTCCGAACCGACCGTCTCGACCTGCCGACAACCGACGTGACGCGCCTGCGCGACCTCGCGAAGCGCGTGGCCGAAATCGCCGCGCTGCCGATCAACGCCGAGCGCCGAGCCCTGTGGACGCGGCACAACGCCCTCGACCCGGCGCGGCCGATGATGCTGGTGTTCCCTGAGGGCGCGTGGCGGGAACTGCTGCCCACCGACGCCCTGGCGTGCGAAAATCAGGCCGCGAGGGGCATCGAACGGAACCTGCGGATGCGTATCTACACGTACGAGCACTTCCGCGACGATTCGGTCATCGAGGCCGACTGGGTCGTCGGAAAGGCGGTCCGCAACAGCGGCTGGGGCGTCAGCGCCGAGTGGGACTACAGCGACGATCCGACCGGCGCCCGGAAGTTCCACCCCGTCATCCACGGACCGGGCGACCTGGCGCGTCTCGCCCACCCCGTCATCACACACGACGCCGACGCCACCGCCCGCAGCCTCGCCGACGCGCGTCGGCTGTTCGACGGCATTCTCGACGTGAAGCTCAAGGGCGTCTCGCACGTGTCCTTCCACATGATGAGCCTGTGGACGAGCCTCCGCGGGCTCGAGCAGGTAATGATGGACATGCTCGACAGCCCGGGCTTTCTGCACGACGCGATGGCGTTCATCGAGGAAGGCTGCCACGGCATGGTCCGCCAGTACGTCGAGCAGAATCTCCTGTCGCTCAACAACGACGGGACGTACCAGTCGTCCGGGGGCGTGGGGTACTCCGACGAGCTCCCGGCCGACGGGTTCGACGGCGAGCATGTCCGCCCCTGCGACATGTGGGCGTCGGCCGAGGCGCAGGAACTGGCGCAGGTCTCGCCGGAGATGCACCGGGAGTTCTCGCTCAACTACGAGAAGCGCCTGCTCGAGCCGTTCGGGCTCAACGGATACGGCTGCTGCGAGGACCTGACGCGCAAGCTCGACGACGTGCTGGAAATCCCGAACATCCGGCGCATCTCGATCTCCCCCTGGGCGGACGTGGAGGCCTGCGCCGAGCAGCTCGCCCGGCGGGCGATCTTCTCCTGGAAACCGCATCCGGCGATGGTCGCCGGCGACTTCGACCCCGATCGCATCCGCAAGTACATCGCCCGCGCCCTGGACGCCTGCGCCCGCAACGGCTGCGTACTGGAGATGGTCCTCAAGGACACCCACACCTGCGAGCACCATCCCGAGCGGTTCACCACGTGGACGGAAATCGCCCGCGAGCTGATCGAAGGCTGAGCCCGACGCGCCGCCCGCAGTTGTAAGACACGTCCCTCACCGCGTCTGTGACGGAAATCCCTGCGTCCGCAGGCGGTCGCCGACCGCGCGGAGGGTGTCCGCGTCGACCGGCTGGATGCTCCCGTCGGCCATGGGGCCCGTGTTGAGCAGGAGGTTGAACCCGTCGCGCCGCGCGGCGCGAAGCGTCTCCCAGACCGCGTCGGCATCCTTGTGCTGATCCGGACTCGCGTCGGCGACATAGCCCCACTGCGGATGCATCGTCGTGCAGATCTCGCCCGGCTTGCCGCCCGCCTCCACGGAGTCGTGCTCCGGGGCCGCGAAGTCCTCCGTACCCAGCAGCATCTGCTTGTAGCTGACCAGCACCTGCGGCTGGAGCGAATGAATATGATCGTACAGCTCCTGGCAACGGAAGCGGGTGTGATCGCCGCTGAGGGGCACGCCGATGCCGTCCAGCCAGATCGCCGCCACCGGCCCGTACTGCGTGAGGAGTTCGGTGATCTGCTCGCGCATGAAGTCGAGGTAGATGTCCAGGTCGTGCTCGTCGCCGGTCGCGTAGGCGGGCTCGGGCTCGTCGTACTGCGGGCGGGCAGCGCCGCCCCATTTGTCGTTGTTCGGCGCGTGCGGGTGGCGCCAGTCGCGTCCGTGGGAGTAGTACAGGCACAGGCCCAGCCCGCGCTCGCGGCAGGCGTCGGCCAGCTCGGCGACGAGGTCCCGCCCGCACGGCGCGTTGACGCTGTTGAAGTCTGTCCGGTCGGTCCGAAACAGGCAGAAGCTGTCGTGGTGACGGGTGGTGAGGTTGACGTACTTCATGCCGGCGGCTGCGGCGAGATCGGCGATCGCCCCGGCGTCGAACCGCTCGGCCGTGAACTGCTCCATCAGCCGGGCGTATTCGGCGACGTGAATCTTTTCATGGTACTGCACCCACTCTCCGCGTCCGAGCAGCGAGTACAGCCCGTAGTGCAGGAACAGGCCGTACTTCGCGTCGCGGAACCACTGCAGGGCGGCGCCGCGGGGATCGTCCGCGCAGAGATCGGCGTAGTCGGCGAGATGGGACGGAACCGCGGCGGCGTCGTTCATGACATTCCTTTCGGACGGTATCGTACTCTGGCGTCAGGGGGGCACGCAAACCGGCTGATGAGTCCGCCTTGGCGGACGGGGCGCGAACCTGTACGATAGGGGCGATTGAAGATGGCCATTCCACCGGAGGCGAGATGCGCCCGGCGTCGCACGAAACCTGGGAGCAGTACCGTCGGCGGATGCTCGCCGAGACGGGCGCCTGGATCACCTGGGCGCTGCACCATCCCGACGAGATGATCGATCTGCCGATCAAGCGCGTCGGCGAGGGCGGCTTCCCGGCCAAGGTCGGCGAGTGGTTCTGGGGCGTGGTGCTCGCGGGCGGGGAAGACTCCCGCACCCGCCGATGGCTGGGCATCCTCACCGGCCGGCGCCGGCGGAGCAAGCTGAGCTGGCGACGGTAGGAGCAGGGACGATCGTCATGGACCCGGCCACAGACCGACGCGCCTTCGCGGACTTCGCAGCCGGGGCGAGACGCGGCGTCCGCGAATGGCTGGACCGGATGGCCGACCCGGACCGCACGCTGGGGCACTTCCGCTTCAGCGAGCACGCCTACCACCCCTGGACGCTGTACGGCTCGAACTCCGCTCTCGCCGTGTACGACCGGCTGGGCCTGATCGACGGGCTCACCGACGCGCAGCGCCGCGGATGGGCGGACATCTTCCTGAAGCGCTATCGTCCGGACCTGGGGTTGTTCCTCTGCCCGCAGCTCTACGGCGAGCAGTTCCGCGGCGATCCGCAAAACCCGGACGACCGCCGCCGGGCCGAGGGCGCCGGGCCGTACAAGAAGCTCGCGGCGAAGGTTCACCTGCTGATCGGCGAGGTGCCCCCGACGCCCGACGCCGGGACGCTCGGCTTCGAGCGGATCGACGAGCTGGAGCGGTTCTTCGAAACGCGCCGGGCCGAGTTGCCGCCCTACTCGGTCGGCTCGATGATCGGCGACTTCTTCCACAAGCGAACCCTCTGGCTGCGCGGGCAGGGACGCGACCCCGCGGGCGACGAATGGACCGAGTTGGGATATGAATACGTCACCCGCGTGCGGAACCCGCAGACGGGTTTGATGACCGGCCGCGGGGGCGACGCCGTCTCGGCCATGAACGGGCTGTTCAAGCTGAGCTGCTCGGCGTTCTGGAATCACAACCGACCCCTACCGGCCGCCCGCCGCGTGATTGATTCCGTCCTGGCGCTCTGCCGGGGCGAGGAGGGGT
>CAZADC010000095.1:0-10350 GCA_964483755.1 uncultured Planctomycetaceae bacterium
AAGTACGACGGGCGTGGCGGCGATGGCGGTTCGGGAGAGGGCGAGCGCGACCACGTCGGCGCCTCGGCGGCGTCCCCGGTCTACGAGCCGCCCCCCGCAGCCGGCCCGGAAACGCGGCCGGAGTAGGTCTCGCACCCGCAATCCGGCCCGCGCCGTCGGTTGCTCGCCGCAATCCCGGCCCTCCGACCGGTCCTCCCCGCAGCCGTCTCAAGTTCCTCGCCCCGTCCGGCCGACATGTACATCATTCGGCCGCGCCGAGATGCGCCGTCGCACGATTTGTACGGGCCTCCGGAGTCATCTTCCGGCCGCTGACACAGGCGCTGCCGCACGGCGGCGGGTTTCCTCACCGGATCCCGCCGCCATCGTTTTGCGCGAGAGGGGCCGCCGCGGCGATGCGCCCCCCGACTCATCCCGTCCCGTCACGCGTCCCGGTCGATCGTGAACAGGAACCATCGCACCTGCGGGCGCGAGCGGTCGCGGGCCTGGCGATCGCAGTAGATCGTCATCTCCCGCCCGTCGCCGGTCAGGATGCGATACCAGTGGCGGCGCACGTACCGTTCCCCGCTGCCGTGACGACACGCCCCGTCGGTCTTCCACTTCCCGATCAGCCCGACGACCTCGACGGGCTCATCCCGCCAGGTGAATCGCGCGGGCAGCCCGGGCTCCCCCGCGGCCGCCATCTTCGCATTGCCGCTGCCGCGTGCCGGCACGATCCGATCGCCCACGAACGTTTTGCCCTGCGCGTCGTCGCGACGGCTCATCGGAAGATCCCGTAGCGCGTCGCCTCGTCGTACATCGCGATGATGTTCTCGACGGGCGTGTTGGCCTGGATGTTGTGGCAGGGCGCGAGGATGTATCCCGTCCGGTCGGACGCCAGCGTGTCAATGGCCCGCCGCACCTCCGCCCGCACGTCCTCGGCCGAGCCGAACGGGAGCGTCTGCTGGTTGTCGATCGCGCCGTGGAAGACCAGTCGGCCGCCGAAGTCCCTCTTGAGCGCGTCCATCTCCATGCCGGGGCAGCGCCACTGGATGGGGTTAAGCACGTCGATGCCCGCCTCGACGAGGTCGGGCAGGAAGTCCCGCATCGCCCCGTCGTCGTGGTGGAAGGCGATCAGCCCGAACCCGTGGGCGAGGTCGATGAACCGCCGGAGGCGCGGCAGGTAGAACTTCCGGAACGTCGCGAGCGACATGATCGGCCCGGTCTGCATGCCGTAGTCGTCGGTCACCTGCGTGACGTCCACGTGCTGCCCCGCGGCCTCGAACATCCCCCGGTGATGGGCCTCGAAGAACCCGCACAGCCGATCGAGCAGGTGGGCGGTAAACTCCGGACGCAGCAGCGGGTCGGTGAGGGCGTTTTCCAGCCCGCGCAGGTAGATGTGGTAGGTGAACGGCGCCATGTACCCGCACTGGACCGCGCGGTCGGCGGTCTGCCCGGCTGCGGCGTCGGCGAGCCCGGAGTAGTCGAACCACTCCGTCCGCGGCCAGGCATAGGCCTCCAGGTCGTCGATCGTCTCGGCGTCGGCGAGCGGGTGTCGGGATATCTCCCAGTACTCGCCGGTCTCGTAGGCGATTTTCCGGCGGCGGATGCCCCAGAAGTCGACGGACTCGTCGGCCGGCGTGTCGGGCATTGACGGGCCGACGTACGGCGCGCCGACGTGGTTCATCCCGTCGACGCCCAGGGTGGCGCGGACATCGGCATGTTCGCCGAAGTGCCGCCGCAGCGCTTCCATTACTTCCGGCACGGCCCAGATGTCGGTCGGTACGCGGTCCGGCGTTTCGTGCCGGAAGACGGCCAGCATTCGCTCGCGAGGGGTCATCATCACCTCCGAACGAAGCGTACCGCGCGGGCGACGGGTTGCCAACGGGCGGTCGCCGGGATACCTTTCCGCCGTCGTTGGCAGAACCGTCGAGACGCCATGACCCCCGAATCCGACGCAATCCGGTCGATTCCCCGCGCCGCGGCGGGCAGCCCGTCAGGCGGGGCGCCCACGGCCTTGGACATCGCGATCATCTGGCTGTTCGTCGCCGCGGTGATCGCCGTCGCCGCCCACGCGCCGAGCGACACCTACGCCAACGCCCAGCTCCAGCAGGTCGGCGCGGTGGTCGGCACGGTGGACTCCGGCGAGTGGCTCCTCCCGCGCGACCAGTTCGACGGGCTGGCCCGCAAGCCGCAGCTTTACGCGTGGCTCGACGCGGCCGTGCTGTGGCTCACCGACCGGTACAACGACTTCACCTTCCGCCTGCCGACGGTGCTCGCCTCGTTCGCCACGGCGGCGATGGTGTACCTGCTCGGACGGCGGTGGTACTCGCGGCGCGTCGGACTGCTGGCCGGCGTCCTGTGGGCGACCGCCCTGCACATGAGCAAGCTGACGTACGTCGCCGTGACCGACATGCTCTTCACGGCGTTCGTGACGGCGTCGATCCTGTGCGCGGACCGCCTGCTGTTCCACCCCGCGCCGCGCGGCCGGCGGCTCGGGTGGGTGTTCGGGCTGTGGGCGGCGATGATCCTCGCCGCGCTGAGCAAGGGATGGGGCGTGGCGAACCTGATCCTGGTCGGCCTCTTCCTTGCGATGGCGACGGGCCTGCGCCCCGGCTTTGCCGCGGCCGGGGGCGGAGGCGGACCGCTGCGAGCGCTCGGCCGCGCGTGCCGAATCGTCGTCGGACGCTGGTCGAATGCCGTCCGGCGGACGCATCTGGGGTGGGGACTGCTCGCCATGGCGGCCGTCCTGACGCCCGTGTGGATCGGCATGTTCCACGTCGGCGGCGAGGAGTTCGCCCGGATCGTCCGGTTCGAGTTCTGGGCCCGTATCACCGGCGAAGGCGAGATCGCGCCGCATTCGCGTTCGACCCCCGCCGTGGCGAATCTCGTCTACTACACGCTGCCCGCCTCCGCATACGCCATCGCCGCGCTGATGCTCGTCCTGCCGCCGTCGTTCAGCGCCTGGCGGCCGATTGTCGCCGGACGCCGCCTGCTCGCCGCCCTGGTGGCAATCGTGCGGGAGCTCGCCCGTCGCTGGCTGGGCCGGCGAAGCCCCGTGTCGCTGCCGCTGTGGTGGATCGTCGCGGTCACGCTGCCGTTCTCGCTGACGCACGGGTTCCGCCCCGACTACCTCCTGCCGTGCTACGCGGCCGTGGCGCTGATCGCCGCGTGGGGCGTGGACGCCGTCGGCCGGCGGGTCGCCGAGGAGGAGACGCACGCGAGGATCATCCGGCACGTCTGCGGCGCCGGTCCGGTGGTGATCGGCATGGTGTGCATCGTCCTGCCGACGGCGTACTTCCTACACAACCGCCTGCCGGAATCGCTCCGCGAGTCGCTCGAAATGCCGGTCGTCTTCGATCCGCTGACCTGGTGGCTGGCGGGGGCGACGATTGCGCTCGGCGCGGTCGTCATGAGCGGCGGGGTCGTCGCCAGCCTGAAGCTGCGGATGCGGACCGTCGCCGTCCTCGCGGCCGCGGGAATGCTCGGCGTGCTGCTGATGGAGACGCACTTCGTCAGCCGTCACGCCCGCACGGGCGACGGCGAGCGGATGTGGCGCTTCGCCCGCGAGGCGCGGGAGGTCGTCGGCGACGACGCCTTCGCCGTCTACGAGGCCGAGAAGCTCGCCGCCGAACTGTACTTCGGACGCTTCGGACGGCGGGTGACCAAGGAAGAGGACTTCGTCGCCCGGCTGAACGCCATGGACGCGCCGTGGCTGGTCACCTGCGACAAGGGGCTCGTCCAGGCCGGGATGGCCGTAACCGATCGGGACGGCGGATATCGGTTCCGGGTCCGCGTCGACGGAAAGCGCCGCCGCATGTCGTTCGACCCGCGTCCCGACGACGTCGGCGACGTCCGCCTGATGACCGGGCCGATCCAGTCCCAGGGCTGGGGACGGATCTATCTGATCCGGATCCGCCGGCCGGTCGAGCGATCCGGCGAGCCGGTGGACGTCCCGTTCATCTCCGGGAAGCGCGACTGACGGCGCGGCCCACAGTGCCGCCGGGGCTTGCATCGGCCGCGGCGGCGGATATGGTGCGTCCTGCCGGCGGCATTTCGCCGCACACGAATCCGGAGGCCGACGTGAACCGTCCGAACGTGCTGTACGTGATGACCGACCAGCAGCGGCACGACACCATCGCCGCGCTGGGCAACCCGCACATCCACACGCCGAATTTCGACCGCCTGGTGCGGCGCGGGGTGTCCTTCACGCGGGCGTACTCGCCTTGCCCCGTGTGCGTTCCGGCGCGGTACGTCATCCGCACCGGCTGCCTGCCGCCGGCGACGGGCTCGTTCCAGAACGGCTCGCGCTCGGACGGCCCGTGGGATCTGGCGCCCGACCAGCCCGAAGACATGGAGCAGCGCTGCGGACCGTTCCTCGCCCGGCGGATGAGCGAGCTGGGCTACCGCACGTTCGGCATCGGCAAGTTTCACGCCCGGCACGCCGATCTCGGCTACGAAACGTACCTCCCGGCCGGGGAGCTGTGGAGCTCGCCCGAGCACCGCATGGCCGACGCCTACGCCCGATGGATCGCCGAGGAGCATCCGGAGTTCGCCTACGTCGAGCAGCTTCACGGCGAGCGGACGGAGATGTACTACATGCCGCAGACCGCCCCGCTCCCGCCCGAGCTGTGCCACGAATACTGGGGGACCGACCGCGCGATCGAGCAGATCAGCGCCGACGACGGACGCCCTTACTTCGGCTTCGTGTCGTTCGTCGGCCCGCACCCGCCGCTCGCGCCGCCCATCCCGTTCAACCGGCTGTACAACCCGGATACGATGCCCTCGCCGGTCCGCGGCGACCCCGAAGTGGACCACATGGACGAGCAGATTCCGTGGATGAACGAGGTGATCTGGGCCGACGGCGTCGACGACCTGCGGGCCCGCGCGTGCAAGGCACGCTATTACGGAGAGATCACCTTCATCGACCACTGCATCGGACGGCTGCTGGACGCCGTCGAGGCCCGCGAGGACGCCGAAGACACGCTCATCTGCTTCTTCACCGATCACGGCGACCACATGGGGGACCACGACGCCTGGCAGAAGGAGAGCTTCTTCGAGGGCGCCGCGCACATCCCGTTCCTGCTGAGCTGGCCGGGGCGCGTGCCCGCCGACGAGCGGCGCGACGAACTGGTCAGTCTGGTCGATCTCGTCGGCGTGGCGACCGCGGCCGCGGGCGAGAGCGAGCCGCGCGAGGGCGTCGACATCCTGGCGATGCTCGACGGACGCGCCGAGCCGCGTGAGCACGTCATCGGGATGTACGACACGCCCGGCTCGCGGTACTTCAAGATCATGGTCCGCGCGGGCGACTGGAAGTACATCTTCATGGCCAACGGGGGACGCGAGCAGCTGTTCAACCTGGCCGACGACCCGGACGAGGTCCATCAGCGGGCGAACCACCGTCCGGACGTGGTCGAACGGATGCGGCGCATCGCGGAGGCCGCCTGCCGCCGCCCGAACGCCGACAGGGCGCTGGACGAAAGCGGACGCCTGCGGGCGTTCGATTTCGAGGCCCGTGACACCTGGCGCATCCGCCAGTTCGACCGCTCCAGCGGCGTGACGGACTTCGCCGACGATCCGGCGGCCGTCATCCGTCAGTGGGAGCAGCGATCCGCGGACCGGAAGTGATCAACCCGACCGACCGGTGCCCGGTCGCGATCTACGACGTCGCGGCCCGCAGGCCGTCGAGGAAGTAGTCCATCAGGTCCGTCTGCGGGCGGTAGCCCAGGACACTGCGAGCCTTGGAATCGTCGACGATCCACGAGTGCCAGTCGCCCGGCGTCGGCTCGACGGTGTAGCCCGTCGCCTCGGCCACGGCGGCCGCCATCGGCTCGCCGCAGAGCGGCGCCGGTCCGACGAAGAAGAAGTCCTCCCCGACGGCCTGGTCCTTCTCGAGCGCGAGCAGAACGCCCCGGACGGCGTCGTCGACGTGGGCGTCGTGGCGGACCTGAGGTCGACCGTCCACGTCCAGCCGCATGCGGACGGTCTTCGCGTCGTCGTCCACGTCAATGCACGCGTTGCAGGCCGGGTACGGCTGCGTCCAGAGAAGCGGGAAGCGGGTGACGACCGTCGGCACGCCGTACCCGAGGTGGTACTGGCGGAGAATCTCCTCCTCGGCGATCTTGAACAGCCCGTAGTGGGCGTCGGCGAACCGTTTCGGCGACGTCTCGTTGATCGGTCCGGCGTGGCGGATCGTCGTGTGCCCGTAGGCGTTGTCGGCGCTGCCGTTGACCAGGCGGACCAGCTCCCGTCCCCGCACGGCCTCCAGCAGGTTGACGGTTCCGCGAAGGCACGTACTGAACCAGCTGTCGGCGAAGTTCTCTCCAGGCGCGTTGCGGATCAGGTGGCAGACCGCCTGGACGTCGTCGACGGCGCGGACGAGGCTGGCGGCGTCCAGGGTGCTGCCCTCGACGATTTCCAGTCCGTCGCGCGGCTGGACCGGTGTGCGGAACTGCAGCGCCCGCACGCGATAGCCGAGCTCGAGCAGGCGAGGAATCAGCCGCGAGCCGACGTTGCCGTTCGGCCCGATGACCAGCACGGCATCGATGTCGGGGTGCTTGCCGATGGCGGGCGCTGTGTCCATGAACGTTCTCCTTCGATGCGAATGCCGCGGTCAATCTGAATCACACAGAGCACGAAGAACACCGAGGCGCTGCTTTCTCGGCGTGGCTGCCGCCGTCAATCCGGCGGCACCGTTACGACCATACCGTCCGCCTGCGAGTCCGTTGCGGTCTCTGTGGTCATGCCTCTTGCGGCGCCAGGCCGAACAGTCGCCGCGCGTTGGCGGTCGTCACCGCGGCGAAGCGTTCGGCGTCCGTCTTGCGCACCTCCGCCAGCCGGGCGGTCACGTGGACGACGTTGGCGGGCTCGTTGGTCTTCATCTTGCGCACCGGCTCGGGCGAGAGGAAGGGCGCGTCGGTCTCGACGAGAATCCGATCGTCCGGCGCCATGACGGCCGAGGCGCGGACGTCGTCGGCCCGGGCGAACGTCGCGATGCCCGAGAAGCTCAGCGTCGCCCCGAGCTCCAGGACGCGGCGGGCCTGGTCGGGCGGGCCGGTGAAGGAGTGGAACACCATCCGGACCGGGTCGGCGTCGGAGGCGGTCACGATCGCCATCGTGTCCTCGAACGCCTCGCGGGTGTGGATGACGATCGGTTTGCCCAGCCGTGCCGCGAGCGCGAGCTGCGCGGCGAAGGCCTCCCGCTGAACGTCGCGGGGCGAGTGGTCGTAGTGGTAGTCGAGCCCGATCTCCCCGATCGCAACGTTCCGTTCGTGGGCGGCGAGATCGGCGAGCACGTCCAGGTCGCGGTCGGTCAGGCCCGCGGCGTCGTGGGGATGTACGCCGGCCGTGACGGAGACATTGTCGTGTCTTCCGGTCAGCCCCAGCGCCGTCCGCGCCTCCTGCACGCCCCCGACGGCGCAGACGACCTGTCCGACGCCGGCGTCTCGTGCGCGGGCGAGGACGTCGTCGACCTGCTGATACAGGCGGCCGTGGGCGAGATGGGCGTGCGTGTCGATCAGTTCCATGGCGTGCATCCGGGCGGGCGACAGTACTCGATCACTTGAATGCACCGGGCAGGTGTTCGACGCTGGGCCTGGCGTCCGGGGCAGCCACGATCGAGACGATGTCGAAGCGGACGGCGTATCCTTCGGTCGAACGCGAGGCGAGATAGTACTCGGCGGCGCGACGGATCCGCCGCTGTTTCCGGGCGTCGACCGCGCCGGCGGGCGACGTGTAGCGGTCGGACGTGCGGGTCTTGACCTCGACGAAGACGATGGTCTCGGCGCCCCACTCGCGACGGGTCGAGCGATCCAGCGCGATCAGGTCGATTTCGCCGGGCGGACAGCGGTAGTTGCGGGCGAGGATCTTCATGCCCCGCTTCCGCAGCGCCCGCGACGCCATGCTTTCGCCGCGGCGCCCGAGCGTCGACCGTCCCCGCCCGAACGGCCACATGGGACTACGCCTCGGCGCCTTCCTCGGCCGGGGCGGACGGCGCTTCGGCCTCGCCGGCGGCCGCCTTCTTCGCCCCGCGGCGTTCTGTGACGTCCTTGCCTTCCCGCAGGCGGGTGGACTTGCCCACGCGCTTGCGGAGGTAGTAGAGCTTCGCCCGTCGGACCTTGCCCGAGCGGACGACCTCGATCTCCGCGACGCGGGGGCTGTGGATGGGGAACACCCGTTCGACGCCCTGGTTGTTGACGATCCGCCGGACGGTGAACGTCTCGCCGATGCCCGCGCCCCCTCGCGCGATCACCGTGCCGTTGAACTTCTGGATGCGCTCCTTCTCGCCCTCGACGATGCGGACCGCGACGTTCACCGTGTCGCCGACGTAGAAATCCGGCACGTCCGACTTCAGGTGCGCCGCGACGGCCTTGTTCAGCAGTTCCTGACTCATGGTTCTCTCCGATCGTCCGGGCGAATCGTGCCGATCGCCTTCACTGCGTTCTGTCCTGCTGTTCCTTGTATCGCTGCCACAGGTCCGGGCGGCGCGTCTGCGTCCGCAGCTCGGCCTGCTCCCTTCGCCACTCGGCGATCCGGGCGTGGTCGCCGCTGAGCAGCACGTCCGGCACCCGCATTCCGCGATACTCCCGCGGGCGGGTATAGTGCGGATACTCCAGCAAATCCTCGCTGAAGGACTCCTCGTGGACCGACTCGTCCTTTCCCAGCGCGCCGGGCTGCAGGCGGACGATCGCGTCCACCAGCGCCATCGCCGGCACCTCGCCGCCCGACAGCACGAAGTCGCCCAGGCTGATTTCCTCGTCCGCCAGGGCGGTGCGGATCCGTTCGTCGAATCCCTCGTAATGCCCGGCCAGGAGGATCAGCCGCTCCTCGCCCGCCAGCCGCCGGACCGTCTGCTGGTCCAGCGGCCGCCCCTGCGGGCTGAGCAGGATCACCTTGCCGGGGGGCTCGGTTTCGGTCCGCACGGCCTCGACGGCGTCGAAGACGGGCTGGCACATCATCACCATGCCCGGGCCGCCGCCGAACGGGGCGTCGTCGACCGTGCCGTAGGCGTCCAGCGCGAAATCGCGGATGTTCGTCAGGCGGACGTCCGCCAGCCCGCGCCGGATCGCGCGCCCGACGATGCTCGCCCCGAGGAACCCGTCGAACATCTCCGTGAACAACGTGAGGATGTCGATGCGGAGTCCCATCGTCAGCGCCCGCAGGGCCGCCGCGCCTAGCCGATCCCGTGCCGCTTGAGCAGGTTGCGGACCGTCTCGCTCGGCTGGGCGCCGACGCCCAACCAGTGCTCGATCCGCTCCCGGTCCAGCGAGACCGCCTGGTCGGGCTCCTTGGCGTTCGGGTCGTACCAGCCCAGTTCCTCGATCACGCGACCGTCCCGCGGGTTCCGCGACTCGATCGCGTTGAGCCGGAAGAAGCTGCGATGGCGCCGGCCGAATCTCTTGAGTCTCAGTTTGACTGCCACGTAACGTTCTCCACAGGGCCCGACGGGCCTGACCCGCCGGGCGTATGCTGGGCCCGCTCGCCCGCGCCGGGCGCAGCGGGGAGTCCCGCAGACATCGGAACCCGGTATTCTAGCAATCTGCCCCGAGTCTGCAAGGGCATATTTCCCTGACTATGTTTCCCTGACTATGGGAAGGCCGGCAACGATGCCGCCCGTCGCCCGTCAAGATCATGAATGCGCTTGCGTGGGGGCGTTGGGGCTGCACAATGGGTCGACCCGGTTTGAGGAGCCCCATGAAGCCGCTGGCCATGAGAGAGCGCATGCTCGCCGCCCTGCGTGGCGAGCCGTCCGACCGCGTCCCGTTCGCCCAGTATTCCGGACTCGCCGCACCCGACGAAGAGCTGTGGCGCGAGCTCGGGCGCGGCAACGTCGGGCTGATCCGCTGGGCGGGCGCCCACCGCGTCGAGCACCCCGAATGCACCTTCGAGCAGGTGGAGATCGAACGGGACGGAAAGCCCGGCTTCCGCCGGACGCTCCGGACGCCCGAGGGCGAGCTGCACGAGGAGCGCCTGTACGAGCCGACCTACCACACGGCGGCGGCCGCGACGCATTTCGTCAAGGAACCGGACGACTACCGCATCCTCCTGTCGTTCGTGCGGGATGGCCGGGTGATCGCAGACCCCGAGTCGGTCCGGCAGGCCACTGCGGCCGTGGGCGACGACGGACTGGTGATGGCGCCCGTCGCCCGCACGCCGTACCAGCAGCTCTGGATCCAGTGGGTGTCCCTGGAGGACCTGTGCCTGCACCTGGTCGACGAGCCGGAGCTGATGGCCGAGGTGATCGCGGCGCTGGCGGCGCAGGAGCGCGAAATCTTCCGGGCCGTCCTGACGGCGTCGGAGGATGCGCCGGTCGCCTACGTGGACTTCCCCGACAACATCACCGCTCCGACCATCGGGGAGGCGAACTTCCGCACC
>CAZADC010000096.1:0-10338 GCA_964483755.1 uncultured Planctomycetaceae bacterium
CTCCCACCCGCCGGTGAATCTCCTTGCGGGCCACCCGGCGCAGCTTCAGCGCGAAGCCGAGGTTCTTGCGCACCGTCATGTGCGGGTACAGGGCGTAGTTCTGGAAGACCATCGCGATGTCGCGGTACTTGGGCGGGACGTTGTTCACCACCCGCCCGCCGATGCGGATCGTGCCGGAGGTAACCTCCTCGAGCCCCGCCACCATGCGCAGCGTCGTGCTCTTGCCGCACCCGCTGGGCCCGACCAGCACGAGGAACTCCGCGTCGGCGACGGTCAGCGAAAGGTCGTCCACCGCCAGCACGCCGCCGGCGTAGACCTTCGAGACGTTTTCCAGGTTCACTTCGCCCATGTCACACTCCTCAGCCCTTGATCGCCCCGGTGCTGAAGCCTTTGACGAACCACCGCATCGTGAACGCGAACAGTACGATCAGCGGCAGCGACGCTACCGAATAGGCGGCCATGATGCGCCCCCAGTCCTTGACGTACTCCGACTGGAGGTAGATCAGCCCGACGCCCATCGTGAACAGCTCGCGGTCGCGCAGGATCACCAGCGGCATGAGGAACTGGTTCCATACCGCGTGGAACCGCAGCAGCGCCAGCGTGCCGATGATGGGCAGGCTGCTGGGGATCACCACGTGCCGCACCTGCTTCCAGTGCCCCGCGCCGTCGATCTCGGCGGCCTCGAACAGGTCGCGGGGGATGTCCTCGATGAAGTTCCGCAGGATGTATATCTGGAACGCCTGTCCTCCGGCGATGCCGAGCACCGCCAGCGTCCACAGCGAGTTGAGCATGCTCATCGCCTGGAGCTGCGAAAACAGCGGGACGATGTTCACCACGGTAGGCATGAGGAACAGGAACAGGAACGCCATCCAGAGAATCCGGTGTCCGGGCATGCGGTAGCGGGCGAAGAAGTACGCGCCCATGATCGCCAGGAGGATGCCCCCGACCGTGCTGAGCACCGTAACGAAGATCGTGTTCGAGACGTAGGGCAGGACCAGGTCCAGCGCAAAGCTCCAGTTGTCCCACTCCCAGGCGGTCGGCGACGTCGGCAGCCAGGGGTCGCGCACGAACGCGGCGTTGTCCTTGACGCTCACCTCCAGCATCACGTACAGCGGGAACAGCGACAGGCCCACCGTCAGCAGGATGACGAAATGCTTGCCGACGTCGGGCCAGCGTTTCCGCCCCTTGCGCCCGGCCGCGTCGGCACGGATTTTCTGCGGCCGGGTCATGTTCTCACCCGTACGAAGCGGTTGTTGATCATCGTCAGCACGAGGATGATGACGAACAGGATGATGCCCAGCGCGCAGGCGTAGCCGAACTCGCCGACGGCGAAGGCGCGGTTGTACATCCACAGTCCGGGCACGAGCCCGCGCTGCTCCGGGCCGCCGTTGACGTCCAGCAGGAGCAGCTGCAGCCCGAACTGCTGGAGCGTGTTGATGATCATCAGCACGAGCATCAGGCGGATCTGCGTCATGATCAGCGGCAGCTCGATGCGGAGGAACATCCCCGGCGAGGAGATGCCGTCCAGCTCGGCGGCCTCGTAGATCGATTTGTCGATGTTCTGCAGGCCGGCGAGGAACACCAGCACGCCTACGGCGCCCAGCCAGGGGAAGCCCCAGAGGATCAGCGACGGGATGATCAGGTCCGGCGTGTTCAGCCAGGCGATCGGCGCGTCGGCGCTGAACACGCCCCAGTTCAGCAGGTTGTCCACGCCGACCAGCACGCTCTTGAGCCCGGTGGCGTTGAGGAACTTGTTGAGGATGCCGTAGTTGGGATCGAAGAAGAACTTCCAGATGAACAGCGTCACGAGCCCCGGCACGATCATCGGCAGGACCACCAGCACGCGGTAGACGTACTGCCAGCGGGCGCTGCGGAGGCGGTGGATCAGCACGGCGACGAGAATCGCCGGGATCATCTTGACGAAGTTCGCCGCCAGCAGGATGCCCACCGTGATGAACGACTCCCAGAACACCTCGTCGCTCAGCGCCCGTCGGAAGTTGTCCAGTCCGATATACCGCTTGTAGTCCCCGCCTTCCCACTCGAAGAAGGCGTGGTAGACCGCGCTGCCGGCCGGGGTGTAGGCGAACAGGGCGATCAGCGCCAGCGACGGCAGCACGAAGAGGTAGAGACCCCACTCGCGCATCGCCTTGCGGAAGGAGATCGGGCGGGCCATCAGAGCCCCTCCATCGCGGCGAACTTCGCAAGCTTCCACGCCATCCACGCGCTGTGGGATTCCTGGTCGTTCTGGATCTGGAACATCGCCGACAGGCGGCGCGCCGCCTCGGCGTCGCCGGTCCGCTCCAGCGCCCGGCAGGCGGCCAGAACGCCGTCCTGGCGCTCGCTGAACCGCCAGGCGTGCTTGAGCTGACGCTCGACGTCAGTACGGAGGGCCTCGGCGAACTGCGGCTGGAGCTCGCGAAGGAACGCTTCGACGCCGCCGTCGGGGTCGAACAGGACGTGCAGCTTGTTGGTGAAGATGCGGTACACCTCGCCGCCGCCCCAGCGGAACTTCGATATCTCGAAGCCCTCGTGGTATCCGTCGACCACGGGGAAGAACGCGGCCGACTCCGGATGCGGCTCGACCTCCCGCGCGGCCGGCAGCCAGGTGCTGACGCGGACGAACGTTCGCTGACCTGGAACGCTGGTCAGGTAGCGCAGGAAATCGACGGCCTGTTCGGGGTGGCGCGACGCCTGCGTGAGGAAGAAGAACGCGGCCCCGCCGGCGGTGGTCTCCGCGGGTCGCCCGACGACGCCCTCGCCCCAGGTCGGGTTGTCCGGGGTCGGCAGCGGGATGCGCGCCAGGCCGATCGGGAAGTCCACCTGGTCGCGGATGCCGACGTAGTCCCAGCTTCCCGCCGCGAGCGAGACGGCCCGGCCCTGTCCGAAGGCGAAGATCGCATCGTCGCGGTTGTAGGTCATGAACCCGCGGGGCATGTACCGCGCGATGTTGCGGACCAGGTCCAGGCCGTGACGGATCTCGGGGCGGTCCAGGTCGGCGGCGGGCTCGAGCAGGAGTTCCTGCTGCGGCGGTGTGCGCAGCACGTGCAGGCGGTCGAGCTCGCCGGCCAGCTCCTGCGTCTGTGACTTGAGCATCGGCGAAAGCATGACGTTCGCCGTGCCGGACGAGCCCGCCACGGGGACGATCGCCGAGCCCGTCCGCTCGGCGTACTCGCGCGTTCTGCGGCACAGCTCGAACAAGTCGGCCAGGTTCTCCGGCAGGCGGTCGCGGGACATGATCCGCCGGTACAGGTCCAGGTTGTAGTACATCCGCGAGCTGACGCCGCTGATGGGGATGGCGTAATACTCGAACAGCGTGTCGACGCCGGGGGCGTTGCTGAGCCCGTCGAGGAACGTGTCCCGCCAGGGCACGCCCTCCAGCGGCGTCCCCTCGTTGTAGGGGTTCGGCTCGTCCAGCCACTGCCCGTACGGGCGGAAGTACCGCGCCATCTGCTCGGGGGGCTGTCCGCGTCCGAGCTCCATCAGCTCGGGCGGGTCGCCGCCGACGAGCCGCGTGCGGATGAACACGCCGTACACGTCGCCGGGGCAGGGGAGCTGTTCGACGCGCACGTGGGGGTGCATCGCCGTATACTCGTCCGCCACGGCGTCGAAGGCCTCCCGCATGCCGGCCTCGACCTGCCAGTGCGAGAAGCGGAGGGTGATGCGATCGGGGTCCACTTCCCGCGCCGTCCGCAGCACCACGCGCCCGAACGCGATCACGAAGCTCAGCGCCACCAGCGCGAGCCCGACGCCGTTGAGCACCTGCCGCCGGCTCATTCGCTCACCCCCGTCGACGGCGCCGCCGCGTCGTCAAGCTCCTTCAGACGCTGACGGACCATGTAGGCCCGTGCGTCGCGCGGGAACCCTTCCAGCAGGCGGCGATAGTACTCTCTCGCCAGGTCGGTGCGTCCCTCCAGCCGCGCCAGCTCGCCGATGCGGACGTAGAGGTCCGCCTCGCTGCGGCGGGTCGCGATGCCCAGCCGATCGACGGCCAGCAGGTGCTCGATCGGTCGGGCGTTCGACAGCTCGAAGCGGCAATACGCGTCGGCCATGACGAGATGGAATGATCGCGCGGCGTCGTCGTCTGTGAGGATTTCGCCGAGCGGCTCCAGCTCGTCGAGCACGCCGGCGCGCGAGGCGGCGTCGCCGTCGGGATCGTAGATGCGGAGGATCGCCCACTTCACGGCCGCCATCTGGCCGTAGTAGTGGTCGGGGTGTTCGTTCTTCAACCGGGCGTACATCTCCAGTGCCCGGGTGCGGTCGGGCTCGTAGCGATGGACCTGCTCGATGCGGGCGAGGAAGTACTGCGCCGCGACGCCCCACTCATCGTCGCCGTCCTCGGCGGTCAGCGTCCGCAGGGCGTCGTCGGCGGCGTCGATGTTGGTTCGCGTCTTCGGCTGGACGTTCAGCAGCGCCATCGCGCGGGCGAATCGCGCCTCGCGCATGGGCCCGGTCGTCTGCAGGGCTTCGTGTGCCCGGCGGAACTGGAGGCGCGACATCTCCCGCCAGCCGTGCTGTACTGCGGACCGGGCATCCGGGGCGTCCCCGGCGAGGCACGCCGAGATCGCCGCACCGACCAGCACGGCCGACACGGCCGTCAGGGCCCGCGCGCGGGAACGTCGGCCTGTTCGCCGTCGTCCGGTCAAGACCCGCTCTCCTCTCGCTGTCCGCGTGTGCATGCGGTCACTTGTCATTCTCGGTTTTCGACTCGTAGTCCTCGGACGCGGCCTCCATGCGGACCCGGCTGGGTCCGGGGTGGCTGGCTTCCGTGTCGTTCTCGGTGACGACGGTCGTGCCGGGCGAGTCCACCAGCGTGACGACGTGCTCGCCCAGTCGCTCGCCGGGCGGCGTCCAGAACAGCGCGTGGTTGCGGCGGATGAGCGTGCCGTCGGTGTCCCGGCCGACGTGATAGGCGGCCGAGGGGGTGTTGCGGACCAGGTTGAACTCGACGATCGTGCCGACGGCGCCCGGCGCGGCTGCCGATCCGTCGCCGGACACCCGCATGCCGCTGGAGCGATTGTCCAGCAGCGAATTGTGGCGGAAGACCGTCCCGGCGACGAGGGGAAAATCGCAGGTCAGCTTCCGGGAGGCGCCGCCGTTGACGTATCCGCCGTGGGTCGTGTCGGTCACCCGGTTGCCCTCCCAGGTGTTGAAGTAGCACGGCGCCAGCCCGCGGTTCCACATCCGCGGCATGGAGGAGGCGAGCGTCGAGCACCGTCCCCACAGGCTCAGGCCCTGCCGGCGATGGTGGGCGACGGTGTTGCCGCTGACCACGTTCTCCACGCAACCGAACCAGAGCTGGATGCCGCTCATGCCGTTGACCGGCTCGTTGTCCACCACCAGGTTACGGTAGAACAGCGTCGTGACCACGACGCGCGAGTCGGTCGTGGGGGCGACGCGCCAGGGGCGATCGAGCTTCAGCGCGTGCCCGTCCCGCCCGACCACCCGGCGGGTCTGCAGCATGCCCGGCCCGTCGACCACCAGCACGTAATACTGGTCCGTCGGCGGTTCGAACACGCCGTCGTCCTCTTCCGGCAGCGGCGGGAGGACGGGAATCTCGTTGCCGTTGGCGTCGTGCGGCAGGGCGGCGCGCGGCACCGTCCCGAGCTGATCGTCCGGCGTCGGCGGAACGGTCTGCGGCAACGTCAAGCTCGTTTCGCCGACGGCAGCCGGACGGCCGAAGAAACAGTACCGCTGGCAGGCCTCGAAGAGGATTGTCTCGCCGACGTTGTCGGTCCGTGATCCGGTCGTGCCGGCCACGCTGTTGAAGTGCATCTCCTCCGGCGTGTTGCGGGCGATGTAGTTCTTCGAGACGGACCCGTGCCCGGTGGACAGCCAGATCATCCGCTGCGCCGTGCCGGTTCCACCGCCCATCCCCGGCGGCGCGGCGATGACGTTGTCGGCGATGACGCACTCTTCGAGCGTGTTCGTGCGGGACTGAATGGCGGCTGTGGCGTTGCGCCCGTGACGCGTGCGGGGGACCACGCGATTGCCCGTCAGGCGGCACTGCCGGGCGCCGGACAGGTACACCGACCGCCCCCAGAGCTCCGATCCGGTCACGTCGCAGTCCTGCGCGTAGCGGAGGTGGACCGAGCGGTTCTCGCTTCGCTTGCCCTCGACGCCGGTGAGCTCGACGTCCCGGATCGCGCACCCGGCCGCCCACCGCGGGAACTGTTCGTGCTGGACGAGAATGCCGGTGTCGGTGGCGGCGCATGCCCGGACGGACACCGACTCCAGCGCCGCGCCGTCGCCGGCGAGCTGCACGGCGACGTGCTCGCGCCCGGGGATGCGGACGAAGCGGGAGTACTCCTCGGTGACGTTCTCGGCCTGGACGACGATGAGGCGGTTGCTGTCGGCCGGGAACGGATCGTCGGATGGGGTGAAGTCCTCGTCGAGCGCGAAGACCAGCGCATCGAGCGCCATCCCGCCGCCTTTGGTGTTCCGCAGCGTGAGGACGCGATGGCCTTCGTCGATCCGCAATGTTCCGACCTTCGACCAGCGGTACCATCCGTACCCACCGGTGTTGGGCAGGTTCTCGAGCGTGACCGTCCGCCCGTTGTCCTCGGAGAGCGTGAAGACGCCGCTGACGCCCGGCTTCTTCCACCAGGACTGATCGCACGCGTAGCGGGCCCAGACGACGTACTCCCCCGCAGCCGGCACGTCCAGGGCCCACTGCAGCGACTCGCCCTTCGAATAGCCGTGGTGGGGGCTGTAGTTCCACCCGCCGCCGGTGCGGAGGAGATAGGCGTCCTCGTCATCGGATACGTTGAAGCGCAGGATGCTCCGATCCCGTCCCCGTCCGCGGAGCGTCACGCCGGCCGGCAGACGGAGCGTCCGGTGCAGGTCGATCGCGCCCTCCGGAAGCTCGACGATGGCCGGTGCGGCCTCGGCGGCGTCGGAGATCGCCTTCGCCAGCGCGTCGGCCGTGGCTGTCTCGATGGCGATGCGCCGCGGCTCGCCGGCCGGCTTGACGACCGTCAGCTTCAGCGACCCGGACCAGCCGAACTCCCCGCCGGCGCCCGTGTGGGCGCGGAGCGTTACCTCGCCCGGTGCCGCGTCGCCGGGCAGGCGGGCGCGAATGCGGAACTTGTCGAAAGCGATCACGTCAAGCGGGACGGCCGGAGCGTCCGGCATCCGCTGCATGTACAGGTACGCCTGGTCGCCGTCGGGCCGTCGGGCGAGATTCCGTCCGTAGACGGCGATCTCCTCGCCCGGCTCGGCCGAGGCGGGGGACACCCACCATGCCTGAGGGGCGTTGAGCACGAACGGACGCGACGCGCCTTTCTCGCTCACGACCCGGCCGACGAGGACGCCGTCATACCGGCCCTGGGGGACGGTCGCGCAGAGATACCGGCCGTCCTTGACGTACTGCACCCGCGGCGCGAAGGACGAGCCGTCGGCGGAGTCATCGTCCGGACCTACGAGCCGGACGTCTTCGGTCAGATTCTCGCCCACGAGCAGAAAGCTCTGATCCGGACCGGCCTCGGCGGTCTGCGCGAAGATCTGCGGTCCGTCCCTGCCGGCGGGCACTTCGGGCAGGTTCAGCCTGGGTCCGGGCGCCGGCGGGGCGGTGGGGGCGTTCTCGGCGGCGAACAGGGAACCGGCGGCCGCGGCCGCCACGACAAAGGCTGCGATCACGTACGAAGTCATGGCGTGCATTGAACGGTCCCGCCTGCCCGAAGGCAAGCCGCCGCTGGGATGCGGGCTCAGGCGCGGGCGGTTGCCGCGCCGTCAGATCATGCCGCACCCGGCCACCCGCAGGCGAATCGTCACTCGACGGGCACAAGGCGCGGCTCGCCCCAGCCGATCAGGCCGCGACCGTCCTCGACGATCTGGCTGACCAGCGTCAGGACGACCGTCTGACCGGCGTAGTCCGCCAGGGATGCCTCGACGGGAATCTCCCGCTCTTCCGCCGGGCGGGTTACCTGCTTCACGACGCGTCCGTTGACCAGCACGCGGTGGATCGCCTTCTGCTCGCCGCTGATCCGCCGCGCGGCGGCGAGGAGCTTCACCGGCTGTTCGCCCAGCGTGACGACGGCGTCCACGTGTGTCGGTTCGCCGTGAATCCACAGGCGGGGGCGGTGGGCCTGTGGGACGATCTCCGCAGCCAGACCGTTTGTCCCCATCCGCCGGACCGTCGCATTCCCGAGCGTCACGGCCCCCTCGACGGGCGCCGGGACGGACCACAGACACGCGAGCTGTTCGCCTGCCCTGGCGGTGACGCGGTACGTCCCGGGACTTGCGGCTTTAACGTTTTCGGCGCCAAGGAACGTCAGTCCGGCCTTCCCGTCGGTCCCCGTGACCGTCAGCTCCACCGGCGCCTCCGGAGCTTGCTCGCCCGGCTCGACGCGGACGGTCCAGCCGTCGTCCAGCACCTTGCTCTCCGTGATGATCGCGCCGGCGGGAAGGGACGAGACCACGGCTTGGGGACGCTGGTGCTCGCCGGCCAGGATGTACCACTGTTCGGGGTTCAGTCCGATGAGCCCCTCGGGCCCGTAGGCGACCCAGCCGGGCAGGGCGTTCGACGTCGGCAGTTCCGCCGTTCCGTGCACGCGCCAGTAGACGGTGTGCGATCCTTTGTCATCAAATCGCGCGAAGCGCACGCCGTGGTCCTCGACGACCTTGTACGTCTCGCCGTCCTTCCCGCGATAGTAGAAGCGGATGTCTGGCTCGTACGTCTCCGGGAACGTCGGTACGAGTTGCTGCCGGCAGAACAGGAGCGTGCGGGCGCGGGTCACGGCGTCGATGCCTCGCGCGTCGGGGCCGGGCATGCCCCGGTGCGCGACGGCGACGAGCCCGAGCGTTTCGTCGGCGTCCAGGTTGGCCTGCCTGCGATAGACGGCCGTCTGCTGGTTCCAGCGGATGGAATACGGGCTGAACAGGTAGGCGTTGATCGGGTGGTGCACCCCGGCCCGCCAGAGCAGCGAGACGTGGTCGGAGACGAGCGTGATCTCGTGCTGGCGCTCGCCCATCCACCCGCGGTCGGGCAGACGCTCCCGCATGTATTTCCGTCCGGCGACGTGGGACTGGTAGACGTTGAGCCCGTCCACGTATCCGCGCGGGTCGCGCCCGGCGGGGGCGATCCACGACACGTCGTCGTAGATGCCGGCCATGTCGTAGTCGGCGACGATCTTTTCGCAGAGGTTCGTGTAGAGCACCCACCAGAGCTTGCCCGCCCCGGTCAGCGCCTTGGTGCCCGGTATGCGGATCGGTGCGAGACGCTCGATCCACGGCTCGGGCAGGTTGTAGAACAGGATCGTATACGGGAACGTCTTGACGCCGAGCTCCTGGAGCTGGGGCAGGCGTTCGAGCGTGGCCTCGCGGGCCTCGTAGTGCGTGGGGTTCTCGAGCGGCCAGTTCGGGCGGGCGAGCTTGTGCTTGCCGTAGCCTCGCATCCACCCCTGCGTCCGCCAGTCGAGGATGCTCTCGGGCGGACAGCCGGCGTCGATCATCCGCCGGTAGATGTCCATCGAGTACACGTCCCAGCAGATGACGCGGATGCGGCTGACCCAGTCCGGGCTCTGGCGTTCGATGGGCTCCAGGTCGTACGCGTCGGCCATGTAGTCGCGGTAGACCTTCGCGGCGGGCATCCAGCCGGGGTGGACGTTCAGCCGCCAGGTCGGTCCGTCGGAAGCGGCCGTCTTCCAAGGCGCGTCAGCGTGGGCGGAGACGATCGTCGTGATCGGCCCGGCCTGGCAGCGCTTGCCGAACAGCAGCTCACGGTCCTCCGCCCAGAGGCTCATGCAGGCCTTGCGTTCGGGCTCCTCGACGATCAGCAGCGGACACAGCCAGTGGTTCGGCCAGGAGCCCGGCCCGTTCGCGGGCTTGTCGAGCGGTTGAACGGTCCCCCGCGGCCGGATGAGGGAGGCATCGGGGCGCAGCGTGCCGAGGGCGAACGCGACGTAGTCCAGCCCTTCGTCGTAGACGTCGAACGTCTGCTCGACGCCCGTGCGGACGAACGGGCGAATGAGCAGGTCCCCGGTCGCGCCGTCCATGCTCAGGTCGATGCCCATCACGGCGTCCGGATAGAACCGCGCTTCATCGTCCTTCCCGCCGCCGTCCCACGTCAGCCCGCGGACCTCGCAGCGCAGCCCGGTCTCGGTGCGGACGATGCGGGTTCGCGTCCGGGTGGCGGGCCGATCGTCGGTCTTCTCCTCCGGCGTCGGACGCAGCGTGGGATGCGCCACACCGGGCCTGTAGGTGTGCAGCTGCACGTGGCAGCCGGCGTTCGCGGCCGGCGGGTCCTGTGCGAACCAGGACACGTCTCGCGCCCGGTCGGTGACCTGCACTAGTGCTCTGTCACAACTAAAGTTATGAGGCGTCCAATTCCGGGTATAGGTG
>CAZADC010000097.1:0-10333 GCA_964483755.1 uncultured Planctomycetaceae bacterium
GTAGTACTCCTTCCAGTCCTTCCCGCCCCGCTGGTACATCGCCTGGGCCATGTAGTACTGCGTGTAGAACCAGTGCCCGCTGTTCTGCTCGGGCATGGCGTGCTGGCGCGAGTAGGCGACGAGCTTCTCGACCATGTCCGCCTCGTCGCCCTTCCCGCCGGTGGCGCGGTCGTAAATGCCCGCAGCGTAGAAGCAGGCGATGGCGGCCGCCGATATCGCAGGACGGCTGCCGTGCCGCGCCCGGGCGGAGTAGCATATCCCGCCGTCGGGCTGCTGGCAGTACTTGAGATACGCCACGGCGCGGTCGATCGTGCTCTTGGGGACCTTGATCCCCGCGTTGCGGCATGCCCGCAGCGCCTGGAGCTGGGTGACAGTCACCGAGCCCTCGTCACCGTTCTGCGTGGGCGTGTAGATCCATCCGCCGGCGTGGTCGTTCGCCTCGCCGAGGTCGCTCTGGGCCTTGGCGGTCAGGGCAACCGCCCTGTCGAGGACCTTCTTGATCCGCTCGGCCGTCTCCTTGTCCGTCTCGCTGCCGTAGCACTGGGCGAGGAACAGCATCGAGAACCCGTGCCCGTACATGCTGCGGCTTTCGGCGCCCGGACCAACGATCAGCCCGTCGTCGTGCGTATCAGCGACGCGGAGGATATAGTGCATCGCCTTATTCACGTTTCGGGCGTGCGGGCCGGAGTGAGGCGTCGAGCCGCCGGCCATCAGCGCCAGACCGGACAGCGAGGTCATCACGCTCGGATAGCTGCCGTAGCCGCCGGCGCTGAACCAGCTTCCGTCGCGACGCTGCGTGCGGACGAGGTAATTGATGCCCTTGTCGATCGCCTCGACCGTCTCCTTGTCCATCATTTCGGGGAGGATGGGGCTCGGCGGCTCGGCCGTCGCGACCGGCGAGGCCGACGGCAGGGCGCACAGTGTCGCAACGAGCGCCGCGATCAGCGCGAGCGGCACCCCCGCGCCGGCCGGCGTTCGACGCTGCAGGCCGTCACGTCCCCTTCCGCACGCGGCCGCGGCGCCCTGGGAAGGACGCCGCGCACGAGTCATGGGGGCGCGCCGGGCGTGGGTGCGCTCACTTGCCTTCATGGATCACCAGTCCCTTGTCCGTTTCCACGCAGACGCGTCCGCCCGCCACGGCCGGGGGGCCGGAGGTGGCGATCGGGATCGGCGAGCGCTGCTCGGTATCCGTCACGATGCGGTCGAGGACCTTGCCCGTCTCGTCGTCGATGACAAACAGGCGTCGCTCGGCGCCGCCGGGCATGCCCGACCAGGCGAACACCCCGAACGCCAGGCGGTCGGCGACCCGCACCGGGCGGACGAACGCGCAGTGCCCATTCCTTCCCGTCGCCAGATCCGCCGCCCAGTCCAGGCGATCGGATCGCACGTCGTAGCGCTGCACGCTCACGCCCTGCGTCATGGCCGGATAGCCCCGGCGATCCCGCAGCGCCGCATTCGGTCGATTGCCCGTCGAGCAGAACAGGTACACCGCGCCGTCGGAGACCGCCGCATCCATCACCCCGCCGTCCTCGTCGTCACCCAGCCGTGCCTCGGCCCTGGCCACCACGGCGCCCCCGCCCCGTATTGAACGCAGCTCGACGCCCGTCGGGTCGTCTCCCGGCGAGACGGCCACCAGGTCGCCCCGCGCGTCCAGCACACTGGTCATCATTGCGAACTGCGCGTCGTTCAGGTGTTCATCGTCGTTGGTGTAGGTGTGGGTCCACAGGGGTTGGGCGCCGCCCTTGCACGGCCTGACGCTCAACGTCGCGTCGCTCAGCATGATCAACAGCCCGCTGCGAATCCTGCCCGAGATGCGGTGCGAAGCGGACCATTCGCCCAGCAGCTTTCCGCCCGCCATGTCGAAGCAGAGGAGTGCCTTGTACCCGTAGGCCCGCATCAGAAGCACCCCCGACGCGATCTCGCCCGGCTCGAACATCTGGCGCTGGCGGTTGTTGAGCTGCGATCGCCAGCGCACCTCGCCGTCGCCCATGTTCACGCAGACCATCGGGCCGTTGCGGGAGGCCAGTACGCACGCGCCGCCGCCTGTGGTGGCGATCAGCGTCTGCGGCTGTCCGTGTGGCGCAAGCTTGACCAGCTTGTGCCGCCAGACGACATCGCCGGTCTCGGCGTCCAGGCCAAGCAGCTCCTGCGTGTCCGACACGACCACCCGGCCGGACGCCGCGTCGAACGCGCCGAACAGCCCGTAGGTCGGCTGGAGACGCACGTGCTTGGCCAACTCGTCGGGCTTGACGCCGAGCTCGGCCCGCCAGATGACCGCGGACTCCGCGTCGTCGGCGGTCATGCGGACCCGCAGCACCTCGTTGCCGGCGAAAGCCAGAATCGAATCGTCGCCCACGTACACGGGCGACAGGTCCGGATCGCGCAGCAGGTAGGCGCCCTCGCCGCCGACGGTCAGCACGGGCTCGAGGGGTGCGCCGATCGGCGCCCGAGCCGGGCGGGTCGTCGGAAGCGACGGCGCGGGGACGTCCCCGGCGAGAATGCGCTCGCGCAGCTCGCCCAGCGTTCCGCCGAGATCGGCGAACGACACTTTCGTCCCGGGCGGCGTGTCGCGGAGCGTCGCGAGGTCCAGGCGCGCCACGGCGGGCAGCTCCGCCCGGACGTGGATCATCGCCAGCGCGACGTTGGCCGACGCCCACAGGTCCGCCTCGCGATCGTGCGCCAGCGCGCCCAGCTCCCGCTCGGCCCGGCGCAGCAGCTCGCGGGCCTTGTCGCCCTCGGCGGCGCCCGCCCTGCGGTAGTACGCCTCCGCCGCGGCAAATCGCGCCTCGTCGGCCGACTCGCTCAGCGGCCAGCGCTCGGCGACCGCGATGAGCTTCTCCGGATCGGCCGCCGGTCGCACGGCTTCGAGCCGCTCGGCCGCCCGGGCGTCGAACGCGGCGTACACCTCGCGCCCGTGGAGCTCGATGAGCCGGCGGATGTAGTCCAGCGCGAGCTTGCGCCCCTCGACGGTCGGGGTGTCCTTGTAGAACCGCACGTACAGGTTGGCCTTGTCACCGACCCGCACGTCGACGAGCGGCTCGTCAGGATACGTCTCGGCGAGCTGCTGGGCCAGCGCGGCCGCCTCGGCGTACCGACCAGCACGCTCGTGCGCCTTGGCGAGGCGCAGGAGCATGTGCCCGGCCTCCTGGTCGGTCCGGGCATACTCCCTCGCCTGCCGGAATCGCTCGATGGTCTTCTCGGGATCGTCGACGACGTTGCCCAGCGCCACGAGCGTGCGATAGGTCAGGCGATCGGCCTTGAGGGCCAGCGCGTTGTCGTTCGAACCGCCCGGCGCCTCGCGGACGGCGTCGAGATCCTCCAGCGCCTGCTCGAACCGGCGGGCGTTAAAGGCCAGCAGCGCCCGCTCGTAGAGGGTGGAAGGCTTTTCGTCCGGCGCGGCGTCCGCGATCCGCCCGGTCAGCTCCTCGTACACGGAATCGTACCGGAAGTAGGCGCTGACGCCGAGCGTGTTGGCGGCGAAGATCTTGTCCTCCACGCACACCAGGTTGCCCAGCAGACCTTCCGGGCTGCTCAGATCGACGGCGGAGACGGCCCCGCTCGACAGGTCCACGCGGGATATCCGCCCCGGGGTGGTCAGGACGAGATAGCTGTCTGTCACGGCCGGGCGGGCCTGCACGTCGAGCCCCGCGACGTGCTCGATCGTCTCTCCCGTGCGGATGTCGACAATGCTCACGCCGCGACCGGCGAGGCAGACGCGCTGCTCGTCGATGCCGGCGAGGTGGTCCGCCCGCTCGCGGGGTCGGCTCCAGAGCAGCGATCCGTCCTCGGTCGACAGCGCCAGAACGGCGTCGCTGTCGGTGGGCAGGCAGATGACGCGCCCGCCGGCGACGATCGTCGGGTTGATCGGTTCGACGCCCGCGTTCTGAAGATGCGAGGGGTGGATGCGCCGCCCGGCGAGCTGGGTGACGTCCGATTCATACTGGTAAGCCCACACCGCGCGACCGCTGTCGGCGTCGAGGCACGCCGCCACGCCGGAATCGGTCACGAAGTACACCCGCCCGTCCACGACCGCCGGGGACGAGGTGCGATCCAGCAGGCTGCCCACCAGCGTCGTGTAGGGCTGGGACACGCCGGCGGACTGCGAAACGGCCGATTTCCACCGCAGCCGGCCGTCGGCGGCCGACAGACACACGACGTAGATCGTCTCCAGGTGCTCGACCGGCACGAACAGCTCGCCCTGGTAGTACGTGGGCACGGACAGGAACTTCCCGCTGGTGACGATCTCCTCCTCGCCCCGGCCGTTGCCGACCATCCAGGCGAGCTTGCCGGTGACCGGATCGATCGCCGCCAGGGCGGAGCTGTCGGCGAGCTGGGCGGCCGCCTCGGGGCGCTGCCGCAGAACGTTCTGGAGATTGATCCCGCCGGGCAGAAACCCGTAAAGCGCGTACACCAGCCCGCCGCCGCTCGACAGCCGATGCCGGCCCAGGTCGCCGAACGGCATGTTGATGCCGGGGTAGTAGTGGTAACGCGCCCCGACGCCCTGAACGGAGCGTTCGACGGGCAGCCCCTCGGTGCGCCATCGCAGCCGGCCGGTGGCCACGTCGCGCGCGAGGACCTCCTCGTCGGTGCGGTAGATGCAGCGTCCGTCCATGACGACCGGCTCGATGACCGGCAGGAGCGTCGCCTCCCGCTTCTGGTTGCTGTAGCGGACCTTCATCTCCACCAGGCCGCGCCGGAGGCGGATGGACATCCCGAAGTTGCGATGGTTGGCCGGCCCGCTGAGCAGGGACCGCTGGGCGACGACGGCGTCCTTCACGTCTCCCATCCGATCCGATGCGCCGCCCGTCCATCGCGGCGCGAGGACGACCTGCGTCGGGTCGGGCATTCGGACGATCCCGTCCGGGTCCCCCGCCACGCCGGGCCAGTCCGTGTGCGACGGGCGGCGCGCTGCGAACTCGGGCAGCGGCGCGTCGAGCATCGACCGGGCCCAGGCCGCGATCTTCCGCTCCCGCCCGCCGATGCGCGCGACCGCCTCCGGGAAGTCCCGCGCCAGCCGATCCGCCGCCGCGCGGGCCGCTTCGTCCTCGCCCGCGAGACGGCCGGCGACCGCAAGCTTCGCCAGGAGCATCGCGTCCGTCTCGACGCCAGGCATCTCGTCGAGGCGCCGCCAGGTCCGCGCGGCCTGGGCGAAGCGCCCGCGATCGAAGTGCAGCTCGGCGAGACGCTCCAGCGCCCTGGGACCCCACGTGGTGTGCAGGTACCGCACGGCGACGCGCCGCAGGGCGGCCGGGTCGCCGGCAGCGTCGGCCTCGGCGTAGAGCCGCTGCGCCTGCGGGTCATACAGGCGGCGGTACAGTTCCAGCCCGTCCGGCGGCATCCGCCCGATCATCTCCGCCGCCCGAACCGACATCGCGGTAAACAGGCGGGGGTCCTCGGTGCCGACGAACCCCGCGTCCGGGCGTGCGATCAGCGCCTGGAGAATCTCGATGGCGGGCTGATAGCGCCCTTCGTCGATCAGCTCGCCCGCGCCCTTGAGGAAGCCGGCGAGCTGTTCGTCGGCGTGGACGAGCGGGAGGGGGCGGTCTTCATCGGGCGTGTCGCCCCCGGCCGCCCATCTCGCATTGCCCACGACGACGGGCGCGGGGGCCAAGCCTGCAAGGACCAGAACCGCCGTCAAGGCGAAGAGTCCGCCCCGACGGAGGCGCGCCAGCTTGCCATGGGAGTTAGCAACGTTCACTTCGGCCCTCCAGCGTTCCGGTCACGGGCTGGGGCGCTCACATCTCGTTCCGCGTGTCGCGGGCAGGCAGGTAACTCCAGTGCTTGTTCGCATCGCCACCCCTCGCCGGCGGCCCGGCCGTACGTTCCCCAAGCCGCCGCTGAACAGCCGACTATACCTGATTGTCTCACCGGGAACAACCACGCTTTTCCTGTCGCCTGGCGCCGTCCATGGCCCCGGCCGAGAACTGCCTCCCGGTTTGTCCGGTTCTGACGGGCTGAGCGATCGAAAGTTCCGCGAATTCCGGGTGACGCAGCGTCATCGACGTCATCATAGTGGGCGGCAGGAATCTCGGTCCGTGGGCGCACATCTGGTATAAGTGGGACCTGGCGCCCCGCGATGCCGGGTGAGCCCTATGGGATTCACGTGAAAGCCGACACGCACATCCTCGACCGCCTGGTCTCTCCCGCCTATCTGCGCGACGAGCGGGGCCGTTGCCGGGCGTGCAACGCGGCCTTCGCAAAGCTCCTGGATGCGGAGACGTCCGAGCTCATCGGCCGGCGCGTGGTCGACTTCGCACCGAAGCTCCTGCCGCCCCACGAGGGCATCCAGGCCGCCGAACAGACCTTCCGGACCCGACTGGATGACGAAGGCGGCGAGCTGCTGGTGCACGAGAGTCCGTGCCGCGGCGACAACGAGGCGGAGGCGCACTGGACACTGGCGCTGGTCCGCGCGACGGCCGAGACGCCGGCGGGCTCGGCGATGGCGGCGCCCGCGACGGCCCAGCGGATCATGGACGTCAATCCCTTCCCGCTCGTCCTGTTCGACCTGGAGGGGCGTCCCGTCCGCTACAATCGCGCGCTGATCGAGATACTCGGCGCCCCCGCCCCGCCCGGATGGACGATCTTCGACGATCCGCTGGCGAAACAGACCGGGGTCGCCGACCGCCTGAAGGAGATTCGCCGGGGGCGCATCGTTCATATGGACCCCGTGTGGTTCAACCCCCGCGAGATATCCCCTGAGCTGCCCGACCGCCCGCGATGCCTCGCCGGGGTCTTCTTTCCCGTGCCCGACAACGACGGGCGCCTGACGCACTTCATCGCCGTGTACGAGGACCTGACGGACCAGCGCATTGCCGAGGACCGCCTGCGCGCCACGAACCGCCAGCTCCGGTCGATCATCGACAACAGCTGGGACCTGATCGTCGAGGTGGACGCCGAAGGACGACACGTGCTGGCCAACCGGGCCGTGGAGCGTGTCACCGGGTACACCTCGGAGGAGCTGAGGGCTATCAGCATGTTCGACCTGCTGGCGCCGGAATACCACGAGCTGGTGCGGGAGCGCATCCGGCGGCGCAAAGCCGGGCGGTCGCTCACCCAGCCGTTCGTGTGCGAGATCATCCGAAAGGACGACCGGCGGGCCACGATCGAGATGACGACGACGGCGGTCGTACGCGACGGACGGTTCGTCGGCGTCCAGGGCATCGCCCGCGACATCACCGAGCGCCAGCAGGCCGACGCCGCCCTGCGCGCCAGCGAGCAGCGGTTCCGCACGCTGACGGCCAACATCCCGGGCGCGGTCTACCGCTGTCGGTTCGACGACGCCTTCTCGATGGTCTATCTCAGCGGGGCGATCGAGGACATCAGCGGCTACCCGGCAAGGACGTTCCTGAACGGCGAGCGGACCTACGCCGCGATCATCCATCCGGACGACCGGCAGGACGTGCGCCGGGCCGTCAGCAGGGCGCTGTCGCGAGAGGAGCCTTTCGCGGCGGATTATCGCATCGTGCATCGCGACGGGTCCGTCCGGTACGTCTCGGAGCGCGGGCGCGAAGCGAGGGACGAGGAAGCGGACGGCGACGGGCCGCCGCTGCTGGACGGCGTCATCATCGACGTCACCGAGCGCCGGCACGCCGACGAGCGCCTGCGCGAGGCCCGCGCCGAGCTGATCGCCGCGCGGGAGCAGGAGCGCCGACGCCTGGCTCTGGAGCTGCACGACTCGGTCGGACAGCAGCTGTTCGCGATGGACCTGATCCTGCGCGGGCTGGTCGACGGTCCCGAAGCGGGCAAGCTGCCCGACGCGGAGATGCTTCACCGCCTCGCCGACCGCTGCAGCGATCTGATCCGCGAGGTCCGGTGCATTTCCTATGGGCTCTACCCGCCGACGCTGGAATCGCTCGGGCTTGCAATGTCACTGGACCGCCTCGGCGCCACGCTCGGCGGACCGGTCGATCTGGAGGTGCGTTACCCGAAGACCATGAGACGGCTGCGCCTTCCGGACGCCGTCGAGATCGCCCTGTTCCGCGTCGCCCAGGAGGCGGTCCGCAACGCCGTTCGCCACGCGAACGCCGGGCGCGTCGTCATCCGACTCCAACAGCGCGAGGGCGATGTCGTCCTGACGGTGACCGACGACGGGCAGGGCTTCGCCGCCGACCGCGACGAGCCCGGCATCGGGCTCAACTCCATGCGGGAGCGCGTCGAGACCGTCGGCGGGCGCCTCAGCATCTCATCCCGCAAGGGACGGACGCGCGTGACCGCGCGGGCGCCGAAAACCGTCAGCCCCGGGGGCATATGGCACATGGAATGACGCCGCGGACGGCCTGCCCGCTCCGCAGCGCCGGTGCCCAGGTCAGCCCCTGCACAGCCGCTCGTGCTCGCGCCGGCAGAAGCGGTCGGTCATCCCCGCGACGTAATCGCAGACGACCCGCTGAAGCGTCGGGCACTCCGGGCGCCCGATCCGGCGGCGGTACCGCTCCGGCAGGCGCGACGGGTCGGCGACGTACGCGGCGAACAGCTCGCGGATGATCCGCTTCGCACGGCGGTCCTGCTCTGCGTTCGGATCGACAAGGTATACATTCCGCAGCAGGAACTCCTGCATCTCGTCGAGCATGTCGGCCGCCTCGCCCGTCAGCGCCACGCACCGCCGGCCGGCGCGGCGGACCGCGTCCGGGCAGTCCGGCGCCAGCTCCGCCGCGAGGCGCGACGTCTCGCACACGACGACGTCGGCCAGGATCGACAGCACGTTCTTGGCCGCCCGGATCTGCTTGTGGATCGCCCGGGCGTCCGGGGCATCGCGCTCGGCCGCCGTCCACGCCCGCCGCCACAGCGCGACGCCGTCGAGGTCTTCGCGTGTCAGCACGCCCGCCGCCAGGGCGTCGTCCAGGTCGGCGGCGGTGTAGGCGATCTCGTCGGCCAGGTCCACGAGCTGCCCCTCCATCGGCGCGTGAAGCGAGGGGTCGAACTGATCGGCGAGCGGCGCGTCGTAGCGCGTCTCGTGGCGGGCGAGGCACTCGCGGACGACGCCCGTCAGGTTCAGCCCGCGAAACTCCGGGTACGGGTGTTCGAGGTAGTCCACCACGCGGAGCGACTGTCGGTTGTGCTCGAAGTGCCCCCAGTCGGCCGTCAGCTCGTCCAGCGCCGCCTCGCCGGCGTGCCCGAACGGCGGGTGCCCGAGGTCGTGGGCGAGCGCGACCGTCTCGATCAGGTCCTCATTGAGCCGCAGCGCCCGCCCCAGCGTCCGGGCGATCTGCGCCACCTCCAGCGTGTGCGTCAGGCGGGTGCGGAAGTGGTCCGACTCGTGCGGGACGAACACCTGCGTCTTGAAGTCAAGCCGTCGGAAGGCCGAGCAGTGAACGATCCGGTCGCGATCGCGCTGGAAGCAGGTCCGGTACGGGTGCGGCGGTTCAGGGAACGCCCGGCCGCCGGCGTCGGCTTCCCGCACGGCCCACGGCGCCAGACCGGCGCTGCTGTACGCCTCGAACTCGCGGCGCGCCGAGGGTGGATCGGACGCGCTCATGCCGACGCGGAGGGCAGGCCCAGCTGTTCACCGGCCCGCAGGATCGCTTCGCGGGTCAAGCGGATGTGCTGTGGAATGACCCGCGCCCCGCCCAGCACGGACATGAAATTGGTGTCTCCCGCCCAGCGGGGAACCATGTGCACGTGGAGGTGTCCGGGCAGTCCGGCCCCGGCGCACCGGCCGATGTTGATCCCGACGTTGAATCCCTCGGCATTGACCGCGCGGCCGAGAATCTTCTGCATGTCCCGAACGTGCGCGAACGTCTCGCGCATGGTCTCGTCGTCCAGCTCGCCCAGCTCGCCGACGTGCTCGTACGGCGAGATGAGGCTGTGCCCCGACGTGTAGGGGAAACGGTTCATCACCACAAAGCATCTCTCGCCCCGGTACAGCACGAGGTTCTCCTCGTCAGCGTCCGGATCGTCGCGGTAGCGGCACAGAAAGCACTCGCCCTCGGCGCCGTCGTTGAGCGCGTCGATGTACTCCATCCGCCACGGCGCCCAGAGATTGCGGTGCCGCTCCGTGCTGGCCGGTTCCTCGCTCACGCGCCCAACTATAGCAGCCGCGGACACGCGTGACAAACAGCCCACCCCGGGGCCGACGCACTCTCCATTTCGAGCGCGGCGGCGTGTCTTGAGCGCGGCGGCGTGTTTCCAGCGCGGCGACCTGTCTTGAGCGCGGAGCGCGGCGGCCTTCCCAGGCCGCCGCGTGCTTGCGCGCCCGGCGCCGAGCTTGTCGGACCCGAATACTCGTGTCATGGCGCGGTGCCCTGGGAAGGACACCGCGCCGGGTGAGGCTGACGGGCCCTTCCGCCCGCCGCGGTTGACGCCGCCCCCCCCCGCCGGTAGCCTTCCGCCCATGGAC
>CAZADC010000098.1:0-1245 GCA_964483755.1 uncultured Planctomycetaceae bacterium
CATGCTGGGCGGGCACGGGCTGTTCGCCAAGGGCATCACGCCCTATGAGGAGGTGTACAACGTCCCGATGATCGTCCGGGCGGGCGGGTCGCGCCGGGGCGAGGACGCGTCGACGCTCGTCAGCCACGTGGACGTCGCGCCGACCTTGTGCGACCTGTGCGGCGTCGAGCCGATCGACGACGTCCACGGGCGATCGCTTCGGGCGGTGCTGGAGGATGCCGCCGAGGCGGACGACTGGCGGTTCGCCTACGCGGAGTTCTTCGGGCAGCGGTTCGTCTACACCCAGCGGATCGTGTGGGAGGGCGAGTGGAAGTACGTCTTCTCGCCCGGCGGGGTGGACGAGCTGTACGACCTTGCCGCCGACCCGCACGAGCGCGTCAACCTGGCCGACGACCCCGCGCACCGCGAGCGTCTCGAGCGGATGGTCCGGCGGATGTGGCGGACGATGAAGCGTATCGGCGATGATTCGCTGTTCAACACGCGCTACGCGACGCTGCGAACCGCGCCGGTCGGGCCGCTGTCGATCAGCGACGAGGACGGTTGAGCACAGTGGCACAGCCTTTCAGGCTGTGCTGAGCAGGCGGATAGCCTGTTCCACGGCATGAGCACAGTGGCACAGCCTTTCAGGCTGTGCAGAACAGTGAAGGCCTGTTCCACCTGGGGAAGCAGTGGCACAGCCTTTCAGGCTGTGTAGAACAGGATGAAATCCTGTTCCACCGGGGGGGACGGCCGCGCCTGGTGTGCGGACTACGTCACCTTCGCGAGCTTCAGCGCGCCCTTGGCGCGTTCGAAGCGGATATTCCGCTGCCCGACGGTCGCCAGGACGCCGTCGGCGTCGGTCGTCACGCCGAGCGAATCGTCGACGGGCTCCCGCGAGAAGACGCTCAGCAGCATGCCCTGCTGGACGCCGCGCGCGAGCGCGTGGAGGAACCGGTCGGCCTCTTGCCCCTCGCCGGCGTGTCGTCGGGCGGCGAGCTCGAAGGGGAAGTCGGCGGCGAGTTGGAAGCAAACGGCCGCGCTGCGTCCGGTGATTCGCCCGGCCGGCGCATTCTTGTCCAGTTCGATCCCGGCGTGGGTGTGCCAGAAGGCGTCGATCCGCGCGGGCATGGGCAGGAGGAGTTCGTCCAGCACGGCGAGCGTCTCGCCCGCGCCGTCGTCGTCAAGCAGCATGACCGCGTGCCGGACAAAGTGCACCGGCTCGCCGCAGGCGTTGCCGGAATCGCAGGCGACCCACCGCCACGTCTT
>CAZADC010000098.1:1255-10271 GCA_964483755.1 uncultured Planctomycetaceae bacterium
GGCCGAGTCGAGGATCCTGCCCTGTCCGTCGATGCGGTGGTCGTGCTCGGCGACGGTCAGCGTGTTGTGGGCGCGGTCCTGCACCTCGTAGAATTCGCCGCGGGCGTCTGAGAAGTAGTCGCTGCTGTACTTCGGGCTGCCGAGGTCGGTCAGGAGCATCTCGCCGTCGACCTGGAGCTGGATGGAGTTCATGTCGCGCTGGGAGTGGTTGGCGGCGAGGTCGCCGGTCTTGCAGGCGACGTAGAAGCCCGGACGCGGCCAGCGGTCGGCGACCGCCGCCCAGCCGATCGTCGTGAAGACCTTCGCCGGATCGAGCTCCGGCGCGGGGGGGGTGTCGCCGTCCGGACGCAGCAGCAGGGCAAGCCCGGCCTGCGACCAGCCCATCGTCGACACGTCGTGGTGGAAGGAGTGCTCGTCGAGCCACCAGGCGATCTCCGGGCGGTCGAACCGCCGGGCGAGCAGGTACAGCGCCCCGTGGACGGGCACGGAGGCGACGTCGCCGAAGCTGGCGGCGTGCCCGTTGGGCGTGAAGTAGAGCGGGAACAGGGCGGTCTGATCCATCCCGCGGGCGTGCCAGATGCTCTCGTCGCCCTCGACGCGCGCCAGCGCCTCGCCGAACAGGCACAGGTAGCGCATGGCGTAGCCCCAGTAGCCGGTGCCCTCGTCCCAGCCGCCGTCGGGGCCCAGGGCGTCGAAGAAGTGCTCCAGCCCGTCGCGCGCGGCGGTGAGCACGTCGCGCCCGAGCTTCTCGTCCGACAGCGCCAGCGCCGCCATGCCCAGCCCGCCGTTGATGACGGCGTTCCAGTTGTTGTAGGTCGTGTACCACCACGCGCCGTCGGCGACGGCGGCGAGATAGGGTCGCAGCGCCTTCTCGCGGAGCGTCTCGACGAGCCGGGTGCGATCGGCTTCGGCGAGGTCGTCGCCCAGCCAGTCGAGCGCGACGGTCACCGCGACGGCCGCCTCGGCCGTGCAGAGGTCCGCCTTCTGCCCGCCGTGACAGGGATCGACCCACGTGGACCAGCCGATCAGGGCTCGCAGCTCCTCGACGGCCCGGTCGCGGAAGGCCTGGTTGGGCTCGATGTGGTGGGCGATGAGCAGGTCGAGGATGCGTCCCTGCGCCGCCCGGGCGGCGTTCAGGGCGGCGCCCCAGCTTCCCTGCTGCCACATGCGCTGCCAGACGGTCTCGGTCACCGGCGCCGATTCGAGAATCAACGAGCACCGCTTCTCGAGCCGGTCGTAGATGCGGTCGAAGGGGTGGCGGTCGATGCGATTCGCCAGGGAGGCGAGCTCGTCGGGATCGGTCAGGATGTTCCGCTTCATGGGGCCCGTTTCAATGGGGAATCGATTCGTCCGTTCCGCGCCCGATAACCATACGTACCGGGGGCGCGGACTTCAAGCGGCCGGGAGATTCCGAACGCGCCGGGGCACGACTGTCCGTCTGGATATCTCCAAAAAGATTTGCCTTTCCCCGTCCCGGGTGATAGGATTGTGCTCACAAGACGGCCCCCTTCGAGACTGGCGAACGTGGAAGTGACCACGATGGATCGAAGCGGGGTGGACGCTGCCGACCGCCTGGGCCAGTACGCTGGTGACCGGGCGTTTTCTATGGGGACCCGCACCGGCGCTGAAAACTCTATCTCGTGCTGTCTTGTCCGAACGAACGCCTTTTTCGAAGGAGAACTATGACGCATACCCACGCATGGCGAGGTTTCGAGAACGGCCGTTGGTCGCAGCAGATCGACGTCCGGGACTTCATACAGCGCAACTACACGCCGTACGAAGGCGACGCCGGCTTCCTGGTCGGCCCGACCGAACGTACGCGCGAGCTCTACGAGAAGCTCGAGAAGCTCGAGGAGGCCGAGCAGTCCCTCGGCGGCGTTCTGGAGATCGACACGACGACCGTCTCCTCCCTGCTGACCTACGCGCCCGGGTATCTCGACCAGGACAACGAGATCATCGTCGGCCTGCAGACGAACCGCCCGCTGAAGCGGGGCGTCAACCCGTTCGGCGGGATGCGCATGGCGCGGGCCGCGTGCGACGCGTACGGGTTCGAGCTCGACCGCAAGGTCGAGGAGTACTTCCGGTTCCGCACCACGCACAATACCGGCGTCTTTCGCGTCTACACCGAGGAGATGCGCAAGGCCCGCCGCGCCGGCGTCATCACCGGGCTGCCCGACGCCTACGGGCGCGGACGGATCATCGGCGACTATCGCCGGGTCGCGCTGTATGGCGTAGACCACCTCATCGAGCAGAAGCGCCGCGACAAGATCGAGCTCGGCTGTCGGCCGATGACCGAGGAGAACATCCGCCTGTGCGAGGAGGTCTGGGGGCAGATCGACTTCCTCGGCAAGCTCAAGGATATGGCCAGGGAGTACGGGTTCGACATCTCCGAGCCGGCGACGAACGCCCGCGAGGCGATCCAGTGGGTGTACTTCGCGTATCTCGGGGCGATCAAGGAAGCCAACGGCGCCGCGATGAGCCTCGGGCGCGTCGGGACATTCCTGGACGTGTACCTCCAGCGCGACATCGACGAGGGCGTTGTGGACGAGTCGGGCGCCCAGGAACTGATCGACGACTTCGTCCTGAAGCTTCGCATGGCCCGCGAGTTGCGCACGCCGGAGTACAACGAGCTGTTCGCGGGCGATCCGATGTGGATCACCGAGGCCGTGGGCGGCATGGGCTCGGACGGGCGGACGATGGTGACACGCACGGCGTACCGGTTCCTCCAGACGCTCTACAACCTCGGGCCGGCGCCCGAGCCGAACCTGACCATCCTCTGGTCCCCGCGTCTTCCGAAGGCGTTCAAGGACTTCTGCGCCCGCACCAGCGTGGACACCGACTCGATCCAGTACGAGAACGACGAGCTGATGCGCCCCGTCTACGGCGACGACTACGGCATCGCCTGCTGCGTCTCGGGGATGCGGATCGGGAAACAGATGCAGTTCTTCGGCGCGCGGTGCAACCTGCCGAAGGTCCTGCTGATGGCGCTCAACGGCGGGCGCGACGAGATCAGCGGCGAGCAGGTCGGACCGGCCCTGGCGCCGATCACCGGCGACGTGCTGCACTACGACGAGGTGGTCAGCCGTTTCGAGTTCTACCGCGACTGGCTGTGCCGTCTGTACGTCAACACGATGAACGTCATCCACCGGATGCATGACAAGTACGCCTACGAGAAGCTCCAGATGGCGCTGCACGACAGCGGCGTCGAGCGGTTCATGGCCTTCGGAATCGCCGGGCTGTCCGTGGTCGCCGACTCGCTCAGCGCGATCAAGCACGCAAAGGTCCACGCCGTCCGCGACGAGCGGGACATCATCCGCGACTTCGAGATCGAGGGCGAGTACCCGCAGTTCGGCAACGACGACGACCGCGTCGACCGGATCGCCGTCTCGCTGACGCAGGACTTCCTCGCCAACCTCAAGCGGCATCCGACCTACCGCGACGCCGAGCCGACGCTGTCGATCCTGACGATCACCTCCAACGTGGTCTACGGGAACATGACGGGCTCGACGCCGGACGGCAGGAAGCAGGGCGAGCCGTTCGCCCCCGGCGCCAACCCCATGCACAGCCGCGACCGCAACGGCGCCCTCGCGTCGCTCAACAGCGTCGCCAAGATCCCCTACGCCGCCTGCCGCGACGGGATCTCCAACACGTTCTCGATCAGCCCCAGGAGCATCGGCGCCGATGTGGATCAGCAGGTGGCCAATGTCGTCAACGTGCTGGACGGGTACTTCTCCCAGCAGGCCCATCACCTGAACGTCAACGTGCTGGACCGCGAGAAGCTCATCGACGCGATGGACCATCCCGAGAAGTATCCGCACCTGACCATCCGCGTGTCGGGATACGCGGTCAATTTCCATCGCCTGAATCGCGAGCAGCAGGAAGAGGTCGTCTCGCGGACGTTCCACGAAAGCATGTGAGCGAAGTGAGCCCATGACCAGAGGACGCATACATTCCTACGAGACGCTCGCAGGCCTCGACGGCCCGGGGCTGCGGACCGTGGTGTTCCTGCAGGGCTGCCCGCTGCGGTGCGCGTACTGCCACAACCCCGACACCTGGGACCCCGACGGCGGGAAGCTCGTTTCCGCCGGGAAGGTCATCGAACGCGTCGCCCGCCAGCGCGCCTACTTCGGCGCCACCGGCGGCGTGACGCTCTCCGGCGGCGAGCCGCTCGCCCAGGCGACCTTTGCGGCCGAGATTCTCGAAGGCTGTCGAAGCCTCGGAATCCACACCGCCCTCGATACGGCCGGGTGGCCGCTGACCGCCGACGTCGACCGCGTGCTGGACGCCACCGACCTGGTGCTGCTGGACATCAAGGACGCCGACCCCGAGCGTCACCGCCGCCTGACCGGCGCCCCGGCCGAGACGGCGCGGCGCTTCCTGCGCCACATTGACGGGCGGCACATGGACGTCTGGGTCCGCCAGGTGATTGTCCCGGGCATCAACGACGACGAAGCGTCCGTCGACGCCCTCGCCGGGCTGCTGCGGGGCATGTCGGTGCGGCGCGTGCAACTGCTCGGCTACCACGCACTCGGGGCCGACAAGTGGCGCGAGCTGGGATTGGACTATCCTCTGGACGGCACGCCGGAGCTGAGCGGCGAGCGCCTGGCCGAGCTGCAGAGGCGTCTCGACGCGAAGGTGAGCGGCAAGGTTGTCGTCAGCGGCGCCGTCTGAACCGAAGCGCGGTGTCCTTCCCAGACCGCCGCGTGCCAAGGGTCGGATCGCGGTGCCCTGGGAAGGACACCGCGCTTGAACCTGCGAAGGACACCGCGCTGGAGGGTGGCACAGGTCTTTGACCTGTGGGCGGGCACGGCCAACCGCGACAGACACCCGTCGCGGCAGGCCGTGGCACCCGTCGATGGAGCGTATCGCATGTCGACGGGCCCTTCCGGCAATGCCACCGGCCGCGCAGCCGAGCCGGCGTCGCCCGGCCGGGCAGGGCATTCTCCATTGCATGCTCCCGGATCTTGCGGTAGGGGATACGCCCGTCGGCCGGGCGGTATGGCCGTCCGGCGCGATCCTTTCGAACCCGTCAGATGGAGAAGGTCGGCATGAGACATCTCGCTGTGGCTGTGCTGCTCGCCCTGTATTCCCTGGCAACCGTTCCCGCCCCGGCCGCTGCCGAAACGGCGCTGGGCGACGCGGGGCACTTCCTGAAGTTCGGGACGATCACGTACCTGAACAACCCCGACGGCCGGGCGTTCGAGCTGACCGTCCACCGCTACAACTGGGTGATCAAGGGCGGCTGGAACGACCCGAACCTGCACGTCGTCCTCACAGGCCCCGACGGCGAGGACGTGATCGACGAGAAGGTCGTCGTCCGGGGCGACGCCGGGCACACCTTTGAGGTCGACGAGCCGGCAAAGGGCGTCTACAAGCTCCGCGTGAACCCGGAAGGGCGCTGGCAGCTCTGGTACGTCACGACCACGCTGGATCAGTCCGTCGCCTACGCCGGGACGGGCGAGGGGCACGCCGTCCGCGACAACTGGTTCATGGCCAACCCGTTCGTCCCGCGACGATGGTGGTTCTACGTCCCCGCCGACACGACCGAATTCCGCATGTTGGCCCAGCACGTGCAGTCCTACATGTCCGAGCGGGAAGATTACGGGCTGACGCTCATCAACCCGCGCGGGCAGCGGACGCGGATTCTGTGGGGGCGTCCCGCCCCGGACGAGCCGCCCGTCGAGAGCGTCCGCATCCTCACCGAGCCCGGCAGCACCGGGCGGTTCTGGGCCGTCGAGGTCCGCCTCGGCGACTCGCACAGCTACGCCGACGTGAACCTGTCGCTGACGGGCGTGCCGCCGTATCTCGCCCGCAGCCCGGAGGAGTGGTTCGACCCGGAGACGGGCAGGCAGGCGCCGGTGAAGGTCTACGATACCGACCAGTTCATGCAGGGCGCCCGCAACGCCGAGGCGGCCAACACCAACTGGGCCAACTGGAGCCCCGCCCCGGCGCTGGGCGACCCCGACGCCTGCGAGATTCTCTGCCCGGCGACGTTCGCCCTGTGGAACCCCGAGGGGCGCGAAGTCGCCATGCGAGTGGGGACCTACCTGACCCGCGGGCGCATGGGCAAGGACCTCAAGACGGCGAACGTCCGCGTGACCGGGCCCGACGGCAAGGCGGTGCTCAGCGAATCGGTGGAGCTGGAGCACATTCACGACCCGAAGGCCGGCTGGCCGGACCTCGAGCTGCCCGCGGAAAAGGGCGTGTTCACGGTCGACGTCACCGGCGCCGAGCACTTCCTCGCGTTCACCTACCCCGCGACACCGCTGGTGCTCATGGCAAAGGCGGAAGGGGACTGGCGGCGCTTCCGCCTGGAGGCCGGCACGGCCCGCAACTGGTACTTCCGCGTGCCCGAGGGCACGAAGGAGTTCACCGTCCGCGCCGACGCCGAGCACGACACGGACGTGCTGGACCTGGCCGTCTGCTCGCCGGACCGCGTCGTCCGTGCGATGTACGACAACGCGGGCGAGCTGGTGGTTCCCGTCCCGCCGGGCATGGACGGGAAGATATGGCACGTCCGCATGGATGTCGGAAGCGCGTCGCGGATCGTGACGACCGACGCCGACCCGCGATACCCCAGCATCAACGTTACGCTGGATATCAAGGGCGTCCCCGGCTACCTGTCGCCGACGTGGGAGCAGTGGTTCGACCCCGAGAACCCCCGTCGGCCGCATGAGCGATGAGTGGTAGGGCGTGCAGCCGGGTTGTGCCGGCGGCACGCGGAACGGCGATGCGGGTCTGAACGGAAGCGCGGCGGGCTTCCCAGGCCGCCGCGTGCTGCGGGGTCAGATCGCGGTGCCCTTGGAAGGACACCGCGTTTGAAGGCGGGAAGGGCGCCGCGCCGGAGGAGGCGCAGGTCTTGGACCTGTGGGCGGGCACGGCCAACCGCGACAGACACCCGTCGCGGCAGGCCGTGGCACCTTCGCGGTCGCGGCAGGCCGTGGCACCTTCGCGGTCGTGACAGGCCGTGGGGCGCGCAGCGGGCGCACCGGAGCGGTTGGGCGCATCCGCGCAGGTTGACAATCCGCCCGGGTCGCCTCTACCATCCGGCCGACTCGCGAATCCGACGGAGAGGCGAATGCGAACGATCATCCCCGTAACGATCCTGGCCGCGATGCTCTGCGGGTGCGGCGGGCAGTACATCCTCACCGCGCCGGACCAGTACGCCCCGGCCGGCGGCGAGGCCGAGGCGGTCCTTCGACTCGAGCGCAACGACTTCTTCGTCCTGTCCCTTCCGGTCAAGGAGCTGCCGCTTCGCATGTGGGTGGACGACGGTCCGCAGCGGGCGGCCTACACGGACAAGCTCGGCTACTTCGCCGCCGCGGTTCCCGTGCCGGATTCCCCCGGCCGCTACACGCTGCAGGTCCACCTCCAGGACCGGGAGGGCGAGGAGCTGTCCGGCTCGGCACCGGTGTATGTTTGGGACGAATCGGTCGAGGTGGTCGCCGTCGAGTTGGCGGCGCTGCCGATGAGCGGCGACGCCGCGGCCGCGGCGGCGTCGGCCATGACGCGCCTGGGCGAGGACGCGCGCTTCGCCTACATGACGCGCGAGCCGGTGTCGGTTCACGACCGTCTGCACGAGCAGTTGACGGCTGCGGGATATCCGGACGGGCCGATCCTGCTCTGGGAGCGGGAGTACTGGCACTGGGTGCACGAGGAGTGGTGGAAGGCGCCGCGGATCGTCGTCGAGTCTCGCCTGGTCAGCCAGATCGGCTCGATGAAGCGGACGTTCGCGAACCTGCGGACCGGGGTCTGCCGCTCGACGCTGGCAGCCAAGGCATTCGCCGGTCAGGGCTTGCGGATCGTCATCGTCGACGCGGCGGGCGTGACGCCGGACGCCGGCGCGGGCGAGGTGGTTCACGTTTCGTCCTGGTCCGACCTGCCTGCCGTGTGGGGGGAGTAATCGGGTCGCGGCATCCCGGTCCCGTGCGCAGGGTCAGGAGTGTCGTATCGCTGATGGCGCGCGGCGCCGTCCGCCTCAGGACCAGTTCGCCACGTCCGCCTTCACCGTCGGGCGCGACAGCCAGATCAGCAGGAAGACCGGGTACGCGGCCCCCAGGATCGTCCCGAGGATCGTGGGGACACTGACCAGCATTCCCATGCGTCCGCCCGGCGCCATCGTCAGCATCGCCACCAGGTTCGCGGCGATAAGGACCAGGTTGACAATTGCCGCGACGTAATGCAGTGCGACGCCGACGCGCCGGCGCTTGAGGAGATAAATTCCGCCGGCGAGCAGCAGCGCCGCGCTGACGACGCTCGCCAGGCCGGTGACCGTCTGTGCGGTGATCAGCTGCGGGCCGAACATCTCCCGCACCTGTGGATTGGCCCGGATGTTCATGAGGTTGATCGGCGTGCACAGCAGACCAAGTCCGCCGAAGATGATCGAGATGACGCCGATCACCTTCGCCCAGGTCGGCACGGCGTTGCGGTCCGCCGCCGGCGCGGGCGCGACGTGCTGGACGGGCGGCTGCGCGCCCGGCTCGGCTTCGTAGGGATTCCGCTGCGAATCGTTTTCGGTCATCGGTCGCCCCTTTCAGGCTTTGGTTCCAGGCGAAGCCGGGCAGGCTCTACGCGGCAGCGCGGCGGGCCTGCCGGTCGGTCAGTGCTCCACGGGTTCGCCCAGGATACCCTTGATCTCGTCGATCTTCGCGGCGAGCTGCTCGTCGTCGGCCCCCTCGCAGTTCAGACGGAGCAGCGGTTCGGTGTTGGACGGGCGGACGTTGCACCACCAGTCCTCGTACTGGCAGGTCACCCCGTCCATCCAGTCGATCTCGGCGTCGGAGAAGTGCTCGGCGATCTCCTCCATCTTCGCCTTCTTGTCGTCGACCTCGAAGTTGATCTCGCCGCTGTGGCTGTATCGCTGGTAGGGCTTCATGAACTCGCTGAACGGCGCGTCCTGGGCGGAGAGCACCGTCAGCGCGCTGGCGAACGCGATCGCCCCCGAGTCGCAGTTGAAGTTGTCGCGGAAGTAGAAGTGCCCGCTCAGCTCGCCGCCGAACACGCCGTGCAAACCATT
>CAZADC010000099.1:0-10267 GCA_964483755.1 uncultured Planctomycetaceae bacterium
CAGGCGCCCAGGGCGACGACGATCCCCGCGTGCTCGCGGATCTTCTCCAGGCGGGCGCGGTCGGACTCGCGGGTGAAGGCGCCCTCGACGAAGGCGACGTCGCAGTCCCACTCGCGATCGTCGATCGCCTCGCGGAACTGGACGATGTCCACCGCGGCGAGGATGTCCAGCAGCTCGTCCTCGCAGTTGAGGACCTGGAGCTGGCATCCCTCGCAGCTGGTGAAGTCGTGAAACGATATTCTCGGCTTACTCATGACGCTCTCCTTGATCGCCGCGGCGCGGCGTCAGATACCCTCTCGCAGTTTCATCACCTCGGCGTAGCTGAAGATCGGGCCTTCCTGGCAGACGTAGACGTCGCGGATCTGGCAGTGCCCGCACTTGCCGAGCCCGCACTTCATACGCCGCTCCAGCGAGCAGTAGATGTTCGGCTTGCGGAGCCCCATCGCGAGGACCTCCAGCACGGCAAACTTGAACATGATCGGCGGACCGATGATGAAGGCGACGGTGTTGGCCGGGTCGACCTTGCCGACCTTGCGGAACAGCGTGGTGATCACGCCGGTATTGCCGGTCCAGCTTTCGTCGCCGCGGTCGACCGTGACGAAGAACTCGCAGTCGCTGCGCTTGTTCCACACCTTCAGGTCCTCGGGGTAGAGCAGGTCCTGCGGCGTGCGGGCGCCGTAGAGGATCGATATCTTCCCGAACTTCTCCGACTCGTTCAGCGCCGCCTGGATGAAGCTGCGGCACGGCGCCAGCCCGAGCCCTCCGGCGACGAACAGGATGTCCTTGCCGGCGACGCTGTCCATGTCGAACCCGTTGCCGAACGGCCCGCGGAGCCCGACGGCGTCGCCCACGTCCAGCCCGTGCAGGGCGTTGGTGACGTCGCCGACGGCGCGGACGCACATCTCCAGGTCTTCCCGCTTGCCCGGGGCCGAGCAGATCGAGATCGGCGCCTCGCCGACCCCGAACAGGCTGACCTCCATGAACTGACCGGCGGCGTACTCGATGCCCTTGCCGTCGTCGAAGGTGAAGCGGTAGTACTTCTCGCTGTCGGTGAACTGCTTCATGTCCACGATCCGCCCGGTGCGCGGCTCGTAGGGCGAGACCGCCGTGACGTTCGTGTCCGTTGCTGTCTGACTCATGACTCTCTCCTGTGTGCTGGAACCTAGGCGCCCACCTCGGCGGCCTGGTCGGCGATCTGCTGGAACGATTCGAGGATCGAGATATTGGCCACGCAATGACGGCTGCAGCGCCCGCAGCCCACGCAGCCCAGGCGGCCCGTGCGTTCCAGGATGTACTTGCCCTTGCGGAACATGCGGTGCCGCAGGCGGCTGGAGCGGTGCTCGCGGAAGTTCTCCCCGCCGGCAACCTCGGCGAAGACCTCGAGCTGGCAGGAGTCCCACATCCGCTGGCGGACGCCGCTGGTCGCATCGATGTTGAGCTTGTCCTGCACGTCGAAGCAGTAGCAGGTCGGGCAGACGTTCGTGCACGTCCCGCAGCTGAAGCACCGCCGGGCGACCGCGTCCCACAGAAGCGAGTCGTAGCTGGCGTCCAGCAGGTCGGGGAGGTACCGCGCGTTGTACGGCAGCCGGCGGGGGTAGTTCGCCGCCTTCCGCTCGTCGAACTCCTGGCGGGCCTTGTGATCGTCCGCCGTCGCCGGCTGGAAGCACCCGGAGTACTTGATCATGTTCTCCCCGTCCTCGCTGCCGGGCTCGGCGTAGTAGCGGTCGCCGAGGTCCGTGAACATCAGGTCCCACCCGTCGGCGGGGGGCTCGAGGGTGCCCATGTCGGCCATGAACTGGTGCTCGTCCACGTACCCGTCGCCGATGTTGAGCCCGATGACCTTCGTCACCGCGCGGCGGGCGAGGTAGGACGCGTCGGCCGGCTCCTGCGAGAAGGCGGCGTCGGTCGTCCGCAGCCCGTGCATGTCGTAGGGATGCATCCCCAGGATGACCGTCGGCTCGGCCGCGATGACGGTATTGACGCCGGTGGGCTCGCGCCCGCTGAACTCCAGCAGCTTCTCGAACGTCGGCAGGAGGTACTTCTTGGGCGGGAGGATGGTCACGGTGTAGTCCATCCGGATCTTCTCGACGTCCTCAGGCGACTCGACGTCCTGGAAGGCGAAATCCTGTCCCCTGGACATGGGCGCCACCACCTGGTTGTCCGCCAGCAGGAAGCTGACGAACTCCGGCAACTTGTCTTTCGGCAGTATGTGTGGAAGCATCAACGGTTCCTTTCTCGCCGGCCGACGGGACCACGTCCCGACGACACACTCTTTACTGACTCTGCGCGGGAAGCACCTGCTTCTCGTTCCTGTTCGTGCTCTGCAATTCGTCCCGCTCGATCGACGGCGACGCCGCCGCGGCCGGCAGCGTGACGCGGACGGTCGTGCCCTCGCCGACGGTCGACTCGACGTCGATCTCGCCGCCGACGCGTTCGACGATCGCCCGGACGATCGCCAGCCCGAGTCCGGTGCCCCCGCACACCTGCCGGGCGTTCGTGCCGCGGTAGAACTCGCGAAACACCTGCTCGAGCTGCTCGTGCGGAATTCCGATCCCCGTGTCCGCCACCTCCACGACGACCGCGCGGTCGTCGCGACCGATCGACACCGTCACCCGCCCGCCCGGCGGTGTGTAGCGTACCGCGTTGGCGAGCAGGTGGTCGAAGACCGTCTCCAGCGCGTCAGGCCAGGCGGCGACGCATACGTCGGACCCGTCCGTCCGGAACTCCAGTTCGACGTTCTTCTGCTCCGCCTCTTCGCGATGCGTGTCCATCGCCTGGGCAATCGCGTCGCACAGGCTCAGCGCCGACCGTTGAGCGGTCTCCGCCTCCGACTCCTGGATCGTGCTCAGCAGCATCATCTCGTCCAGCTGGGCCATCGCCTCCTCGGTGCGGCCGCGAACTTTCCGCAGCACGTCGAACTGCCGTGCATTGAGCCCGCCGAGCGTCTGCAGCGCCGAGGTCAGCGAGTGAACCGCCGCCAGCGGCGCCCGGAGCTGATGACTCGATATCCGCAGGAAGCGGCTCTTGGTCATGTCCAGCGCCGCGAGCTGACGGTTGGCCTCGTTGAGGCGCCGGAAGATGTCCCGCAGCCGTCCGAGCAGCGCCGCCGTGAAGTGCACGATCAGGGCGAGCACGCCCACCAGCACCGCCACGGGCAGGACCATCGCCCAGCCCGGTTGAAGCGCGAACGGCGGGACGGGCGCGCCCAGCCAGTGCTCCGCCGCCGCCAGCGCCGCACAGGCGACGCAGGCGAACGCAGCCAGCAGATACGACGCCGCAGGACGCAGCAGGCTGGCGGCGACCGCCAGGTAGACCACCGGCACGGCCGCCAGGGGACTCAATACGCCGCCGGTCAGATGCAGCACAAGCGCCCAGACCAGCAGGTCGGTGAAGACGGTCTGGGCGGTGACCCGCGCGACGTTCCGCTTGGTCGTCTCGCGCCGTCCGTCGGCCCAGCGGCGAAGCAATCCGCCGACGCCGGCGTTGTGAAAGGCCGTCAGCACGGCCAGAACCCACAGCCAGGCCGCCGGCATGGCGCTCTCGCGGCTGACCGGCAGCGCGAACACCTGTACGCCGAGCAGCGCAATGACCGCGGCGACCACCCACCGCAGGCGCACCAGCCACAGCACCCGAAGCGCCATCACCGCAGGGGGAGCGGTGAAGACTTCGGCGTCGGCGCCGCCGGGATGGTTCGCGGAGCTCGCCACGGGCGTCCTCTCGGGTCAGCTCATCAGCTCGTCGATCTTGCTCTTCAGCGCGTCGGGATCGAGCGGCTTGCGCAGGAACGCCTGCACGGGCAGGTAGTCGCCCGCCTTCGACTCGTCCAGCACCTCGCCGGTCTTCTCCTCGATGCAGGTGAGCATGATGATCGGCACCTCCTTGAGCTTCTCGTCCTCGCGAATCTTGTAGGCGAGGTGGAAGCCCTCGGTGTCGGTCTCCATCATCACGTCGAGGAGGATCAGGTCCACGTCCTCCGCCTTGAGCTTCTCCATCGCTTCGGCGCCGCTGGCGGCGAGAGTCACCTCGTACCCGGCGCCGTTAAGGATGATCTCGGTCGCCTCCCGGAGGTCCGGATCATCGTCCACAACCAGAACTCGTTTCGCCATGCTCCGCTCCTTGACTGACACTTTCCGTCGTCGGCGCGGTCCGCCGACCCGCGTAAAACGCGGCATCCTACCATCGGTTCTCAGCAAATTCGCGGCAATTCCTCGCCGTACGGCATCTGCACGATCCGCCGCCCGCCGATGCTCGTGAACATCTCGACGATCGGCCCGAGCTCGGACCGCTCACCGACCCGGCCAATCGTCGCGGCCTCGGCGGCGATCTCGAACTCGTGCAGCGCCGCGACCGCCTCGTCGACCGCGTCGGGCGCGACGACGGCGACCAGCTTGCCCTCGTTGGCGACCGTCAGCAGGTCGAGCCCGAGAATCTCCGCCGCCGACCGCGCCGTGCGGTTGACGGGAATCGCCGTCTCGTCGATCTCGACCGGCAGGCCGGTCCCTTCGCTCAGCTCGACCAGCGTCGCCGCCAGCCCGCCTCGCGTCGGGTCGCGCATCCAGCGCACCGCGCCGCCGAGCTTCACGACCAGCGCGGCCGTCAGGTCGTTCAGCGGCGCGCAGTCGCTGGAGAGCTCGGCCGACAGCGCCAGGTTCTCCCGCGCGCCCATCACGGCAAGACCGTGCTCGCCCGGCGGTCCGGACAGGATCACCGCGTCGCCCGGGCGGACGTTGTCATAGCCGAGCTCGGCGTCCGCCAGCGGCTCGCCCACGCCGGCCGTGTTGATCACCAGCCCGTCCAGCGCGTCGCGCCCGACGACCTTCGTGTCGCCGGTGACGATCGCGACGCCGGCCCGCTCGGCCGCCCGACCCGCCGACTCCAGCACCCGCTGCAGCAGCGACAGCTCCAGCCCTTCCTGACAGACCAGGCCGATGCTCAGCGCCAGCGGGCGCGAGCCCGCGACCGCCAGGTCGTTCACCGTGCCGCACACCGCCAGCTTACCGATGTCCCCGCCCGGAAACTCCAGCGGCTGGACGACGTAGCTGTCGGTCGTCATCATCACTCGCCCGCCGGCGACGGACACGCCGGCCGCGTCGCTCAGGCGCGTCGCCTCCTGCGGGCCGCCCAGCGCAGGCAGGATGACGTCGCGGATCAGCTCCGCCGTCAGCTCCCCGCCGCCGCCGTGGGCAAGTTGGATTCGGTCATTCATGTCCGGACGTCGTCGTCTCGCTATGTCGTGATTCGTTCGTATTTGTAGGCGGCCGCACATGCGCCCTCGCTCGAGACCATGCACGGCCCGACCGGCTCGCGCGGCGTGCACTGACCGGTCCGGAACAACCCGCACTCGTCCGGCCGGGCGCGCCCGCAGATCACGTCGCCGCACCGGCAGCCCGGCAACTCGTAGCTCTCCATCTCCGGCAGGTCGAAGCGCCTTTCGGCATCGAACGCAGCGTATTCGTCCCGCAGGGCGAGCCCGCTGTCCGGAACCGTTCCCAGCGCCCGCCACCGCGCGTCGACGGACTTGAACAGCTCGTCCAGCACGTCGCGGGCGACCTGGTTGCCCTCGGCCGACACGCTCGGATAGACCGTCGTCGCGGCCGGGGCGTCCTCGGCGAGCTGCCGCACGATTTCCACGAGCCCGAGCACGATCTGCGACGGGTCGAACCCGGCGACCACGCAAGGCCGGCCGTAGTCGCGGACGATCGGCTCGTAGGCCGCCCAGCCGAGGATCACGCTGACGTGCCCCGGGCAGAGGAACGCGTCTACGTTCACGTCACCCGCCTGCAGCAGGGCGTTCATCACCGGCAGGAGCAGCTTGTGCGCCGTCAGGACGCTGAAGTTGCCGACGTCCTCGTCCCGCGCCCGCCGGACGGCGAGCGCCGTCGCCGGAGCCGTCGTCTCGAACCCGACGCCGAGGAAGACCACCTCCCGGCCGGGCGAGTCGGCGGCAATGCGCACCGCCTGGTCGGCCGAGTACACCACCTCCACGTCGGCGCCGCTGCCGCGGGCGTCGGCGAGCGACCCGTCGCGACCGGGGACGCGAACCATGTCGCCGTAGGTGGCGATGATCGGACGGTGCGGCGAAGCGGCCAGGTGCACGGCCTGGTCGATGTAGGACTGGTCGGTCACGCAGACCGGACAGCCCGGCCCGCTGATCAGCCGAAGCGACGGCGGGAGCAGCGACCGCAGCCCGCTGCGCGCAATCGCCATCGTGTGCGTCCCGCAGACCTCCATGACCTGCAGACCCTCACAGCCCTTCTCCTGAAGGGTCCGAAAGGTCTTGTGCAATTTTTCACAATCTCGGGTAAAAGCCATGGCCTCGAAGCACCGTCCCGGATTCGCATCTCCTGAGACTGCCTGCTGGGAGGGATTGTCCTGCACCGACGCGCTCGTCTGTCCGCCGGGCGCCTGTCGGCCGCGCCGTTCGCCGCCCGACCCGCAGCCGGACGACCGAGACGCAAAGCGGCATTCTAGCATGCCCGCCTCGACCCGACGGGCAGATTCTCAAATTCTTTTCGTGCTCCACGTCGGGGGTCCGCGCCACGGCCCGAATCCTTCGACGGCCTGGCTTCGCCGCCAGCCGACGTGCGTCATCTGCCGCCCGTCGCTCCTCCGCGGCCTCGTGGGACCCCCGCGATGACAGCGGCCCAATCTGTGTCCGCTTCCGCGCGAACGGCGCGGAGCCGCTGCTACGCCGGATCCCCGCCGGGCGTCTGTCGGGCGCGGATCGCGTCGCCCTGCCTGAGCAGGTCGTACGTCTCCATCGCCTCGGCCTCGTCGAGTACGGTGATCGCCATCCCGGCGTGCACGAGCACCCAGTCCCCCACCGACGCCTCGGGCACCAGCGCCATCTGCACAGTGGTGCGGTTCTCGTCCAGGGCGACCACTCCCGCGGACCCGTCAATCGACTCGATTTTCGCCGGCACGGCCAGGCACATCGCACGTCTCCGTATGAGTTCTATCCGCTGCTGACTTCCGGTCCGTCGCCATCCTCCGAACACCGGGCGCTCTCCGGCGACCCCGACCACTCGCGACGGCGACACAACCGCCTCTAGCATACAATTCGTGCATTTCTGCACGAAGGGCTTTTTCCACCCGAACTGCCGGCGAGGACATCTGATCGGATTCGACGCGGGGGCACCCATGCGGATTCGCCGCGAGCGGCGTAGAGCACCACCCGCCCGGCGATCCAAGGACAAAGCCACCGCACATCCAGCAAACCTGTGCAGGGACGTCTGATACTGCATCCCGAGCGGAGTGCGGTGATACGCTTGCCCTGCAAACAGCTGTCTCCCGCGGTCTCCTCTCTTCGTCGCACAAGACGCGGAAGCAGGAAGGCAGATCGGCCGCCACCAAAGCACTTCGCACACAACTCTCCGCCGAACCGGGCATCGCTCTGCGGCGCCACCGATGACGACAGCCGGGCGGACATCGGACACGGCGCGAACCTTCGATTCCGAGCGGAGCGCACAGGGTCAGTCGCGCCGCTCGGCCTGTTGAGCGGCCCCGGGCAGTGCGTTCTTCAAGGCCTTTCGTGCCACGCGCGTGACCAGCACGACCACGACCACCGTCACGACCAGCCCCACGCCGTAGAAGACATAGTCGACGGTGGTCCTCTCCCGCCCGGCCGCGACGGCCGCGACGCTGCGCGCCAGCGAGCCGAGGTACACGTACAGGACCGTGGCCGGCAGCATGCCGATCCACGAGGCCAGGACGTACGGCCGGAATCTCACGGCGGTCAGGCCATAGGCGTAGTTCAGCAGGTTGAACGGGAAAACCGGGCTCAGCCGCGTGAGCAGGACGATCTTGAAGCCTTCCCGCCCGACAGCCCGGTCAATCGCCTGGAAGTTCGGCCTTGCGGACACCTTCGACGCCACCCACCCCCGCGCGACGAACCGTCCGACCAGGAACGCCAGCGCCGCCCCGGCCGTGCTGGCGATCGAGACGGTTACCGTCCCCCAGAGCACGCCGAACAGCAGACCCGCCCCCAGCGTCAGGAGCGCGCCGGGCATCATCAGAACGGTCGCCAGAACGTAGACTGCGCCGAAGACCACCGCGCCGACGGGCCCGAGGTCGCCCGTCCACCTCAGAAAGGTCTGGATCACCTCCCGGACCCGCTGCTGAAAGACAAAGCCCGCCACCAGCAGGACGATCACCACCGCAATCAGCGCGATGATCCGGTATCGTCGGCCGGCGGCCGACGGGGGTCCGGACTCGACGTGTGCTCTCTGTCTCGCCACGGGTGGGCTTCCCTCGCCTTTCAGGTCGGCCAGAGCGGGCATCGCCCGCCGATGCACTCGGCATTGCGCGTCGGCTGCCTGCACCGCAGCGGCGCGTCGGCGGACAAGCGGACATCCAGCATCATCTCGGACAGCTCCGCCGCCTTCCGCAGGGCGATCCAACAGTCCCGCTGACAGCACCGCGGCGCGTCCAGCGAGGCGACGTCGGCCAACGCCGCCGTCACGGCCTGCTGCACGAGCTGGCGTTTCCGGCCGTCGTAGGGCGTTGCGCCGAGGAGAATCGAGAATCCGGCCCCCACGCCGGCGGCCGCCCCGCAGATGCCCAGAAACGCACACGACCCGCCGGCAATCGTCGCGCCGCGCCGGATCGCCTGGTCGATCTCCTCCTCACCGGCCGACCCGCCGCTGTTGCGGCACGCCGCCACGACGATGCCCGGCACCAGCGAGTGGTGCTCGGGCCCGTGAACCGCCACGGCGCGGTGGCGGCGGATGCCCTCCAGCAGCGAGATCAGGTCGCACTCGGTGGAGTGCACCAGCAGATGACGGATGACCTCCAGGGCGTCTTCGCTGTGGCACGCGTCGCAGACGAAATGGCCTTCAGCGCAGATGGCGTTGGCGGGCTTGACCTGGCCGCAGTAGTGGCAGGCCTTCGGCTCGGCGGCCGGGCGGTATTGCAGCGGCGCGCTGCAGACCATGCAGCCCGCGCGGTGTCGCGGAGCGTCGTCGCCAGGGACATGCACCTCTGGCCCGCCTTGGGATTCAGGTGTGCAGCAGCAGCAGGCGGCGTCTTCCTCTTTCGCTGTCTCCTGTTCCGGCGGCGCGCAGCAGGAGCCTGACGACTCCGGCCCATCCTCGCCGGCCGAACAGCAGCAACTCATCTCCTGCTCGACGTTGGTGACCTGCCCGTCGGCGTCGAGCACGAACACGGTCTCGCCCAGGGGGCGCTCGTCCTGCCAGGGCAGGTCGACAATCTCGCCGCGGCGCAGCACCCGCCCATTCCCGGTCACCACGCCGGCAAACGGGCCGCGGTACATCACCGGCCGGGTCGCGGCCGCCGGTCGGACGGCCGAGTACGTCACGGAGTAGAACCCGTGCCCGCGCACCGTCCGGTAAGGGAAGCGTTTGAGGACCGTCGCCTGATCGAATCCGACGTCGTCGAGCAGCTCGAACAGCCGGTCGATGCGGAAGGCCCCGCCGAGGCACTCGCCGCGCATCTTCTCGTTGTACTGCAGGGCGATGGGAATCTCGTCCTGGCTGGTCACGTCGGAGATCACCAGCCGTCCGCCGGGCTTGAGCACGCGGAGGATCTCGGCGAAGGCCTGGCGCTTGTGCGGGCAGAGATTGATCACGCAATTGGAGATCACCGCGTCCACCGAGGCGTCCGCCAGCGGCAGCTCCTCCAGCAGGGCCTGGTGGAACTCGGTGTTGGCGAAACCGAGGTTCCGCGCGACTCCCTCGGCCGCTGATCGGGCGCGGTCCAGCATCGGCGGGAGCATGTCGATGCCGATGGCCCGCCCCCGCGGTCCGACCGCCTTTGCCGCCAGGAAAACCTCCATGCCCGCCCCGCAGCCGAGGTCCACGACCGTCTCGCCTTCCCGCAGGTCCGCGTCGGCCACCGGGCTGCCGCACCCGTAGCTCCGCACCCGGGCTTGAGCGGGGATGAAGTCCATGTCGCCGGAGTCGTACTGCACGGGGTTGACGATGTCCTCCTGAAGCTCCGCGGCCGCGGCGGAATAGAACTCCCGCACCAGCGAATGCCCGTCTTTGCCCGGCAGCGAGAGCACGCAATTGGAGTGCGTGAACATCACCCCGTCGCTGTCCTCGCCGCACTCGTGGAGGTACTCGCCCATGCGAAGCCGCAATCCCGCGGCCGGGGGCGTGCGGAATCGCCGGGCCTCGCGGGCGATCAGCCACAAGGCGATGCGGTTGTAGAGCGGCACGTACGGATCGTGGCCGACGAACGATCCGCCGTAGACGAGGCTGTGGTCCACGTCGCCGCCGCCGACCAGGAACCGCAGCGGATTCGCGCG
>CAZADC010000100.1:0-3617 GCA_964483755.1 uncultured Planctomycetaceae bacterium
CCACCTGTTGAGTTGATAGCATAGATATTATAGTCATATGACTCTGTTGATCCAGGGATTGCCCGCCGCGTCGTCGACCTCTCCGACGAAGTTGGGCGCGCCCGTCACCGGGTTGACGGTGTAGAGGCGGTTGGTGTCGCGATCGAACCCGACGAGCTGCCCCGTGTTGCCGGCGGCCAGGGCGATGGCGTCGGCGCCGAACCCGTTGGGGGACTGGTCGGTAATCACCTCTCCGATCTCGACGCCGGCGTTGTCCACGGCGTAGAGCGTTCCCGCCAGGCTCGTCAGGGAGTCGACGTCCGCGCCGATGCCCGCGAAGTCGTCCGGCTCGGCGACGACGGCGGCGAGGAAGGCGTCCAGGTCGGCGGCGATGACCATCCCGCCGTTCACGGCGATCGCGTGGACATTCTCGCCCAGCGTGTCGCTGTTGTTAGGCAGCCGGGAGATGATGCTGTCGGAGACGCTGACGCCGGGATAGAGTCTTCCGCCCGGAAACTCTCCGTGAATCCCGTGGTCCACCGGATTGCCCGTGCTGTCGGCCGTGTAGTTGACCTCGTAGTTTTCGTTGACGACCTCCCAGCCGCCGATCGTGCCGACGACAACCCCGCCGGACTCCGCGGGCGACTGGATCGTCCCGCCCTCCGGTCGCAGCAGGACGGGCGTGTTGCCGGAACCCCACGGATCGAGCGTCATCGTCCAATCGTCGCCGCGCGGCTGATCGGCGGTGATGGTCGAGATGGTCAGGACCGTGTCTTCCGACGCCTCGGAAAAGTAGACGGCGAACAGCTCGGTCCGGCTTCCGCGGAGCATCGCCGTTTCGTCGCGGAGCGTGTCCAGGTCGTCTTCGTCCTGCGGGCCCTGTATCTCAACCCACTCCGGGCCGTCGTCGGTGTCGTTGATGATCTCGCCGTTGTACTCGCCGTAGAGATCGGGGTCCCAGTTGACCGCGTCGCCGGCGATGCCGTTGGGCAGACCGACGAGGTCGGTGATGGTCCCGTGCTCGTTGGCGAACAGCTCGACCGAGGCGTCTCCCGGTCCGTTGTCGGTCAGCGTGATGCGGACCGCCTCGCCGAAGCTGTTGTGGTAGATGAAGAACTCCCCCGCGTGGAGCGTGGTCAGCAGCAGTCTCTCCTCCAGGGTCTCGAACAGGGGCGGGCGGCGAGGCGAACGCTTGCGGTTCGAGTAAGACATAGCACACTCCAAATAGAGATTCCCCGCGCAAACGCGACCCGTCGGGTCGGTCGGCAGGTACTGCATATAGAATTCCGCACCACTACCTTAATTCCAACGCGCGAATCTGCCTGAAGTTACTCTGCGCGCCGGTCCGGTGTCAAAGGAAAACGCCCGCGCACACGGGATGCGGGGAGGGTTGACGCGACCCGGCGAGCCGCCCCGGCTCCGCAAGGGACAAAACGCTCCGGCGGCTACTTCTCGGCGCCGGCGAAGCCGAGGAACTCGTCCAGCCAGTCGTCGGTGCGCAGAACCCCCTTGCGCTGGCGAAGCGCCAGGCGCTCGGCGCGCTTCTGGGCGGCGTCGAAGACCTTCCGCGTCATCGCCCCGGACACCTCCCGGTCGGTCCGACCGAACCGCTTGCGCAGCGAGCCGCCGATGTGCCGCGCGTGACGCCGGATGAGCTCGTCCTCCAGACTTACGACGGCGTGGGCGCTGCCGGGGTCGCCCTGGCGGGCGCAGCGCCCGTAGAGCTGGCGGTCGATCCGCCCGGCCTCGTGGCGCTCGGTGGCGATCACGTGCAGCCCGCCGCGGTCGGCGACGCCGCGCCCGAGCTTGATGTCCGTTCCGCGCCCGGCCATGTTCGTCGCCACGGTGATGCGCCCGGGCTGCCCGGCCTGGGCGACGATCTGCGCCTCCTCGGCGTGCCGGACGGCGTTGAGCACCTGGTGGTCCAGCTGTTCGCGGACGAGCATCGCGCTGAGCGTCTCGCTGGCCCCGACGCTGCGCGTGCCGACCAGCACGGGGCGCCCCGCCTCGTGCATCCGGCGGATCTCGTCGAGCACGGCCGACCACTTGGCGTCCTCGGTGGCGAAGACCCGGTCCGCTCGGCGCTCGCGGATGCAGGGGCGGTTGGTGGGGATGACCACCACCGGCAGGTGGTAGATCTGCCAGAACTCGCGGGTCGCCTCTGCCGCCGTGCCCGTCATGCCCGAGAGCTGGTGGTACAGGCGGAAGAATCGCTGGAAGCTGACGCGGGCGTAGGTTTCCTTCGGCGCCTCGACCTCCAGCGCCTCCTTGGCGGTGACGGCCTGGTGGAGCCCGTCGCGCCATTCGCGGTCGGGCATGAGCCGTCCGGTGAACTCGTCCACGATCACGACCTTGCCGTCGTCGATGACGTACTGCTTGCCGTCGAGGTAGAGCTCGCGCGCGGTCAGCGCCTGGACGACCAGCTCCTCGCGACGCCGGGCGCCCGCCCAGATGCCGCCCAGCGGCTCGGCGAGCTCCTCCAGGCGACGCTTGCCCGCGCCGGTGAGGTCGACGTCGTGGTATCGCAGGTTCACGCGGTAGTCGCGTCCCTGCTCGAGGTCGGCGGCGAGCTCGGCCGCCTGGTGGAACGCCTCGACCTGCTCGGGGTTCGGCGCCTCGCCGGAGATGATCAGCGGCGTGACGGCCTCGTCGATGAGGATCGAGTCCGCCTCGTCGACGATGGCGTAATGCAGCCCGCGCTGGACGAGGCGGTCGGTTCCGCTCCCGCCGCCGTCGATGATTTTGGCCATCAGGGCGGCCGACAGGCCCTGGAGGCGTCCCAGCGCGAGGCGGTCGCGGAGGAAATCGGCGGTGACCTCCTTGTTGGTGCAGTAGGTGATGTCGGCCTGGTAGGCCTCGCGACGCGCGGCGGGGGGCATCTGTCCCTCGACGTGGGCGACCGACAGCCCGCAGAAGCGGTAGACGTCGGCCATCCACTCGGCGTCGCGCTTGGCGAGGTAGTCGTTGGTGGTCACCACGTGACAGCCCCGCCCGCGCCAGCCGAACACCGTCGCCGGCATCGTGGCGGTGAGGGTCTTGCCCTCCCCGGTGGCCATCTCCGCCACGGCGCCGCTCTCCAGCGCCAGCGCGCCGGCGATCTGGACGGGGAAGGGCTTCTCGCCCTTCTGGCGGGAGGCGACCTCGCGGATGACGGCGAACGCCCGGTCCAGGTGGGCCCGCTTGTCGCGCCCGCGGCGGAAGACGGCTCGAAGCTCCAGCGCCTCCTCTTTCAGTCGGGCGTCGGTCAACTCGGCGGAGCCCTTCTCCATCGCCGTGATGCGCCCGGCCTGCCTGAGGAACCGGCGCCGGCGCGGGACCATGCGCCCGGCGAAGCCGACCGCGGCGTCCCACATCCCGTCGAGGCCCTTGGGCAACTCCTTGCCGGCCGTGCGGTGCGCCAGCGTCCGCCAGATTGTGCTCGGTACGTCAGTCACGTCAGACGTGGAATCTCTTGAGGACCATCTGGAGTATCGCGCGCATCCATCGCAGCGCCAGCGGCTTGGACTCCAGCGGGAGGCGGACCACCACGCGCTCGCCGCTGAGCAGGTGCACGTTCTCGGGCGAGTGCGGCTCGATGCGAATCTCGAAGAACCGTTCGACGGTCTGCGCAGCGTGACGGCCCTGTGGCCCAACGTCGA
>CAZADC010000100.1:3627-10219 GCA_964483755.1 uncultured Planctomycetaceae bacterium
TCCCTGCTGATCCTCCGGGTCCGTCGCGACCGATCCGCCCACCGAGTAGCCCAGCGCCCGGCTGGGAAGCTGCGTCCGACCGGCCTCGTCCATGCTCTCGACGACGCCCTCGAACATCAGGTCCGGACGCCCCTTGACGCGCATTTCCACCCGCCGCGGCTCGGGCCCGCTCAGCGCCTCGCGGCGGATGGCGGCCGCGATGTCCTGCCCGGATACGCCGCGGATGATCAGGCTGTCCAGCGACGCCACCAGCCCGACGCGCTCACCGCGTTCGAGGAAGATGCCCGGAAGGCGGTCGAGGTCGGGCGAGACCCACGTCCCGTCGACCGGGGCGCGGACGGTGAGCCGCTCGATCTCCCTGGCGTTCTCCTCGAGCAGCCGCTCCTGCGCCCGGAGCTGGCGCTCGATGGACTGGACCTTGTAGCTCTCGTTCTCCACGCGGGCCTTCTCCCGCTGGATTTCCAGCAGGCGGCGCTCGGCGAGGAGCTTGTCGCGGCGGTTGCGCAGCTCGGGGTTGCTCAGGCGGACCAGCGGCGTGCCGGCGATCACCTTCGCGTTGGAATCGGCGAGCACCTCCTCGACGAACCCGGACGTCTCGGTGTGGACGAAGCTGACGGTGGTCGGCTCGACGACGCCCTCGAAGCGGACGTTGTCCGGAGCCGGGATCAGCGCGATGCCGCCGATCAACAGTGCGACGAAGAGCACCGTCGACGCCACCGCCCATCCGCGTACGCGGGACAGCTCGCCGCTGGTGGCGAGGTAGTGGATGAACTTGCCCAGCGGCACGAACAGCCAGGTCGCGATCGCCCCGACGGCCAGGACCAGCCCGATGAAGAAGAACCGGTCGATGACGAACATCAGGATCGCGGTGACGATGAACACGCGGTACACCGTGGACGCCACGCCGTAGGCGAACAGCCAGAACTTCTCGCCGCCGGTGTGGGCGGGGTTCCTCGCCTGGCGGACGCGCCAGATGTATCGGCGCACCGTGTAGTAGATGTACTGGCGCGAGCGCTGCCAGAGGTTGGGAATTTCCAGCAGGTCCGAGAGGATGTAGTATCCGTCGTAGCGCAGCAGGGGGTTGCCGTTGAACAGGAGCGTCGAGACGCTCGCGATGAACATGAGGTTGTAGCAGAACGCGTGGAGGGTCGTCCCGGCCGACGTGTTCGCCCAGATGATCGCCGCGACGGCCGCCACGCCGAGCTCGACGAACATCCCCGCCGTTCCCACCGCCACGCGCTGCCACTTGCTGCGGAACGCCCACATGCTGGAGGCGTCCACGTAGGGCAGGGGCATGAACACCAGGAACATGATGCCCATGGTGTGCACCTCGCCCCCGGTGCCGGTCTGCCGGCCGAACTTCTTGCACGAGAAGCCGTGGGCGAACTCGTGGAACGCCTTGGCGACCACGAAGCTCCCGTAGAGCATCGGCAGGTTCGCCGCGAGCTGCTGGCGGGACAGGAAGTTGCTCACCTGGTTGACCAACTCGCCCCAGTTCTGCACGACGTAGTACCCGCCGACCGACAGCAGGACCGCCCACATCGCCAGCCCGACCCAGCTGAAGATCCATCCGACCACGCCGACCCACCGCTCGAGGAAGCGGTCGGGGTCGATCAGCGGGATGCGGATGAACAGCAGGTTCGTCAGGTACCCGCGCACCTCGCGCTGCACGCGCTTCGAGTGCCGGCGGAAGAGCCCCTCCGCGTCGGGGGGAAGCTCGGCCTGGAGGAGATTGGATGTGTAAAGCTGTCCGAGAAGCTGGATCGCCTCGCCCTGCGTCGGCGCGGCGTCGCCCAGCTCCTCGTTCGCCAGGCGCCATACCTCCCCGACGCTCCTGCGACCGTCCAGCATCGCCACGAAGTAGTAGGCCGCGTCGTTCAGGCGGAAGAACTGATTGCTCGAGGGGTCCTGCACCACGTGCCACATCTGCCCGCGGTAGTACTGGCGATGGACCTGGACCGTCGAGCGCAGGCGCGGGGACAGGTTCGACACGCGGTACCACGATTCCGAGAATGTCGGGCGATCGACCGGCATTGGACTCCTACCACCAGAGCTTCATGCGGACCCAGTTGACGAGCTTGCGGGTCAGCAGCCAGCCGTGGCTGCGGTCGCCGATGTCGATCTTGGCGACCCCTTCGAGCCCGGGGCGCATCCACCCGGGGTCGATGTCCAGGAGGCGCACGCGGACCTTGAAGACGTTCTCCTGCTCGACGACCTCCGCGACGGGGTTGATCCGCTCGACGATGAAGGGAATCTCCCGCCCGGGCGCGCCGGTGGCGACCAGCTCGCCGCGAAGCGGCTCGCCGGCGGCGTCGGCTTCGGCCTGGGCGGCGAGCACGTCGGCGATGTACTCCTCCGGCACGCTCAACTCGGCGCGGAGCGAGGAGAGGTCCGCCACCTCGAAGAGCGTCCTGCCCGTCTCGACGGGCGCGCCGACCTGACGCTGCCAGTCGCCCGAGACCACCAGCCCGTCGATGGGCGTTTCAATGCTCGCCCGCTCCAGGCGGTAGACGATGCGGTCGATCTCCGCCTGGACGCTCGCGGCGCGGGCTTCGGCGGCCTGCGCCTCGTTGCGCTTGTCCTCCGCCCACGCGGCGGCGGCTTCCTTCTCGTAGGAGAGCTTCTCGGCGCGGTAGCGCTCGAGCTGCATCTCCAGCTCCGCCGTCTCCAGCGTCGCCAGCACGGTCCCCGCGGTCACGTGCATGTTCGGCTCGGCCGGGGCGGACTTGAGGATGCCCTCGAACGGCGCTGGCACGACGCGCTGCACCTCCGCCTGCATCGTGAACGGCGCGTCGGCGCGGTAGGCGCCGCGCCCGAACACCAGCACCAGCACGATGATCAGCACCGCGGCGGCGGCGACCTTCACCCACGTGTGCTTCGGTCCGAGGAACGTCGCCAAGCCCTTGCGGACGGTCTGGGCGGCGCGGGCGCCGAACCAGCGGTCCGTCTCGTGGAGGTGCGCCAGGCGGGCGGTCGCGAGGTCGCACGTCAGGCGGAGCCCCTCGATCTCCTCGATGTCGAACGGTTCCTCCTGGCGCCGCTCGGCCGTCAGGACGCCCACCACGTCGCTGCCGCGCCGCAGCGGCAGGCTGACCACCGCCGAGGGACCGTGCCTGTTGGCCAGCTCGGCGGTCGCCCGGCTGACGTAGGTCGCGTCGTCCGGCGCGGGATGGACGATCTCGATGTCCTGGTCGAGGCACTCCTCCATCGCACCTTCGAGGTCCTGGACGAGCGTCATCTTGCGGGAGAACTTCTCGGTGTGGCTCATCCCCTTGAGCTTGACGTACCGTCCGCGGAGGAAGCCCACCGACACCCGCTCGCATTGCCAGCGGGCGGAAATCTCGTTGCACAGCGCCATCAGCGAGCCCTGGAACCGGTCGTGCTCATTGACGGCCGAGAGGGTCTCCATCGCCATCCGCAGGCGGCGCATGTCCGCCTGGCGCCGCTGCAGCGTCAGGCGCATCTCGTAGAGGCTCAGCAGGGAGGTGGTGATCTCGATGCGACTGGCGGACGCCTCGAGGGCGGCGCGGCTGCCGGCCTCGACGAGGAACGTCGCCAGCCCGCGGACCCGGGATTCCGCGCGGAGGGGGACCATCACCAGGTGTCGCTCGGCAGGCTGGCCGTACAGCGACTCGGAGGTGTGAACCGGCCTGATGGCGGTGTCGCCCTCGTTCAAGGCGTCCGGCGCCAGCTCGACCGCCTGCGCCAGCCACGCCGGGGGGGTCGTCTCGTCACCCCGCAGGGGAGGGTAGAGCGAGAGAATCTCGATCTGCCCTTCCTGCGTCGGACGGAGGATGGCCCCGGCGTTGGCGCCGGACAGATAGCACTGCACCGCGAGCAGGTTCACGAGGAACTGCTCCGGCGGGCCGTCGAACCGGCTCAGCCGGTCGATGACCTCGGCCGTCGTGGGGGCCTGAGACTCGGCGGACGCTTGCGTTCTGTTCAAGGCCATCGTGTGAATGCTCCCAGGTGTCCGGGATTCCGGCTTCCGGTACTACGTCCAGACGCGCCGGACGTTCAACCCGCGCACAACAGCGCCGTCTCCCCGCGCATCCTCCATGACGCCGAGGGACCTCCCTCCGGTCGACCCACGCCCGGCTACGGCGTCGGGTCTGCCGACGGGCGCGTCCGAATTGTCCGTCCGTACCGGTGGCACAGCCTGCAAGGCTGTGCGGAACAGGCTGAAAGTCTGTTGCACCAGGACGAACTGCTGCAATGCCGCTCAGCTCTTGCGGCGCTTCGAGACGTCCAGCTCCAGCTCGCCGAACTGGTCCTCGTGCCGGCGGATGAGCTGGGAAAGGGCGATCGCCAGGCGCTTTGCCGAGTAGTAGTTCAGGATGACCCGGTTGTTCACCTTGAAGAGGATTTCCGGCTGGTTCTGCTGCTGCGGGTTCGGGACCACCATGTTGACGCCGAAGTCGAGCATGACTTCCTCCGCCATCCCGTTGGTGCGGAAGGCGTTGGCGTAGCTGGTGGTCATCTCCCGTTCGTCCATGCGGAGGCGGACCTGCTGCTGCCCGGTCTGGGCGCGGGCCTGCTCCTGGACGTCGTCGGTCGGCGGCGTTTGCGGCTGATCCTGCTCCTTCTTCTTCTCGTCTTTCTTCTCAGCCATGCTCTGGGGCTCCTTTTACCTGCTCTGCGGCGATATCTCGCTCGAAATGACGGCCGGGCTCCGTTCGCCCGACTCCTTCGCTTGCTCCGACGAATCCGCCGCCGGGAACTCCACGCGAACCTGTTCCCCGGCGAATCGCTCTTCCGGATTCGGCACTTCCACGCGGACGGTCAGCGTGCCGCTGGCGGCGTCCGCCTCTCCGGCGAGGAACGTGATCTCTCCCTTCGCCGACGGGCCCGGCTCGAATCGCACCGTGGCGGATTGGCCGACCTTCAGCTTCCGCGCCGTGACCAGCGGAACCGGCACGTCGATCCGCAGCGGATCGATGCGGATGATCCTCAGGATGCGGTCGCGGGCCTCGATGGCTTCGCCGGCCTCGGCGGCGACCGTCTCCGTCCGCCCGTCGATCGGGCTTTCCAGACTCATCCGGTCGACCTGCGCCTGGGCTTCCTCGTACTTGAGCTTCGCCTGCTGCAGCTCGAACTGCGCCAGCACCAGCGACAGCTCGGAAATCTTCACCTCGAGTTGGGCGGTTTCGACTTCCAGCTCCGTGGCTGCGCCGCGTTCGGCCGCGAACTGGAGGCGCTTGAGGTCCACGCGCTTCTGCGCCAGGCGCGCCTCGGCCGCCTCGACGCGCGTGGTGTTTTCCGCCTCCGCCTTGAGCTGGGCGAGCTGGATGCGCTCGGCGGCGCTGTCGAGGCGGACGAGCACCTGCCCGGCCTCGACCCGGTCCCCGTCCTCGACGGTCACCTCGGCGATCAGTCCCGGACGCGTGAACGACAACACGCGGTCCTCGCTCGGACGCGTGATTGCCTCGAACGGCTCGCCCCACGTCGCGGCGCCTGTCGCGAGCAGCGCCGCCGCGAGGACGAGCGTGAAGTTTCCTTTGCGTATCATTCGCACCACGGCCTCTTCATGAGTTGAATCCGGACGGATTGTAACGCAATCGGCGACGCGGCAACAAGCTCCATCGTTCCGTAATGGATCACGACGGGCTCCAGGCGGCGGAACGCAACTCTCTCCCCGCCCCCGCAGGACCCGAATCGACGGGAACAGCATAATCCGCGCCGCGGCCGGGGGATGCAAGCCTTTTTTGGCACCGAGCCAAGACGCTTTCGCCCGCCCTGCCTGCCGGCGGCCCCCGCGACTCCCGGTTGAAAGGCCGCAGGCGGGGCGATATGGTGTTCCGTCGCGGCGGGCGCCGGCATCGTCGTCCGCCCGCCCGACACCCGCTTCGAAGAGGAATCGCCTTGACGAGAGACAAGCTCAAGACCCGTTTCGCCCCCTCGCCGACGGGGTATCTGCACGTCGGCGGCGCCCGGACCGCCCTGTTCAGCTGGGTGATGGCGCGGAAGACCGGCGGAACGTTCGTGCTGCGCATCGAGGACACCGACCGCGCCCGCCACGACGAGTCCGCCGTCGAGAAGATTGCCGACGATCTCCGCTGGCTGGGTATCGAGTGGGACGAGGGCGTCGGCGTCGGCGGGCCCGCCGCGCCGTACCGCCAGTCGCAGCGTCTCGACCTGTACCGTTCGTACGTCGACCGCCTGCTCGCCGAGGGCAAAGCCTACCACGCATTCGACACGCCCGACGAGCTCGACGCGCTGCGCCGCGCCGCGAAAGACGCCGGACGAACGTACCGCTACGAACGCCCCGGGACGTTCCCCGACGCCGGCGACGTCGAGCGCGCCCGCGCCGAGGGACGCCCGGTCGTCGTTCGCTTCGCCGCGCCCGCCCGCGACGTGACGATCCGCGACGACGCCTTCGGCGAGGTCACCATGCCGGCCGGGGAGATGGACGACTTCATCATCCTCAAGGCGGACGGATATCCCACGTATCACCTGGCGAACGTCGTGGACGACGGCGAGATGGGCGTCAACTACGTCATGCGCGGGCAGGAGTTTCTCGGGCAGACGTGGCGGCACGTGCGCCTGCGCGAGGCGCTGGGGTTCGACGAGCCGGGCTACTGCCACCTCCCGC
>CAZADC010000101.1:0-6596 GCA_964483755.1 uncultured Planctomycetaceae bacterium
ATGATCTCGAAGTCGAAAGCCGCAAAGAACTCCTTGGACTTGAACTGGATCGCATCCCACGGCGGGTTGCCAAGGACGACGTCGAAGCCGCGCTTCTCGTGGATGACGCCGTTGGGATGGAAGACCTCGGGGAAGGCCAGGTCGTACGGGAAGGTGGGGATGGCGTCGGCGGCCAGGGCGCGGGCGACAAGGGCATCGCGATCCGCGGGGAGATCCTCGCCGTCGGGCAGGCCGAAACCCTTGGCGATCATCGCCCGCAGGCGGGGCTGGTCGACCTCGTCGGGGAGCTCACCGGTTGTGCCCACCTGGTTGAGGAGCTGGGCGTAGGCCTCGTCGTCGCAGCCGTCCTCGCCTAGCATGACGCCGCCGGACCAGGCGGCGGCGAGGATGCGGAACGGCAGGAGCTGGCGGTCGAGGTCGGCCTTGAGCTTGCGTTTGTCGATGATCTCGGCGAGCGAGGCCCCGACGTTGGACTCCAGCAGCTTCACGTCGGCGAGGGCATCGCGCAGGCGGTCGGCGAGCTGAGTGTCGATACCCTGGCGGAAGATGTCGTCCACGGGGCGCTGCTGGAGCGGGTACCAGGAGAGCTTGTCCCAGAACGGCCCGGTGAGGCTGTCACCGACGACGAGGCGGTGGTCGAGGAAGGTCAGCGGCAGGCCCTCGCAGTGAGCCTCGATCCACAGGGCAAGCTTGGCCAGCTCGACGGCCAGGGGGTTCTTGTCCACACCGTACAGGCAATGCACGGCCACGAGGCGACGGCACAGGGCGATGGCCCGAGACTCGCTGAGGCCGGAGAGTTCGCCCTCGGGCGAGCGGCTGGGCAGGTAGCGGAGCAGCTCGTCGTCGGGGTCGGGGATGTCGATGACGCGCTGGCGCCAGGCCTGGGCGTCGGCGTTGAGCTGCTCGCGGTCGGCCTTGCGGGTAGCGGATTCGGCCTGGTGCTCCAGGTCGATGGCCTTCTCGTCGCAGATGCGGCAGGCCTCGTAGAGCTTCTCGCCGAGGAAACGGCAGGCCTCGACGAGGAAGTGACCAGAGCCCATGGCGGGGTCGAGGACCCTGATCTTCAGCAGCTCGGCCGGGCTGGGACTGTCGGCGGGGCTTCGTTCCTGGCAGGTGGGCCCGAGGGTTTCCTGAACGAGGAAGCGGACGAAGGAGTGCGGCGTGTAGTACGAGCCGGTGGCCTTTCGCCCCAGGCCCACGCGAAGGTAGAAGCGGCCGGTGGGGATGGCCTCGATCCACTCGACCTTGGTCTTCTTCTCGCCGCGGGCGGAAGCTTCATCGGCGTCGTCATCGTCGTCAGCGTCAGTGTCGATGCCGAGCTCTTCGGCAATCGATTCGGGCAGGTTCTGATCGGCCGGGCGGTATTTCTCGCCTTGGGCGATGGGGACCACGACCTCCAACTTCTGGCGTCGCAGGCGGCACATCGGCTCGGCCGCGATACCGGGTTCGAGCTCCAGAAGGGCCTCGTAGACGCGGCCGAGGTCTTCGACGTCCAGCGGGCCGTAGTGGACGCGCCGCCGCGACTCATCGCGTTTCTTCGGGCGGGTCCATAGCAGGTTGTCCAGCATGCGGGCAACGGCGAGCTCGCCCCACGCCACGGCGGGGTCGGCAAGAATAGGCGTGGCATCCGGACCGAACAGGACGCCGCCGAGGGGCTTGACGGAGAGCTCCTGGCAGGCGAGGCCGTCGGTGAACATGCGGAACAGCGATCGCAGGCCGTCCTCGAGCAGGTGCCCGGTTTCTTCGCCGGCGAGCGCCGGCTGGACGTACCGGGCCAGCGCCAGTGCGGGCGAGAAGGTGTTCCGCCAGAGGCTGGAGGAGGCGAAGGAGAAGCTGCGGGCCGCGTCGTCGGTGGATTCGAGCTTCAGGATGAATAGGATGCGGTAGACGGTGATCAGGCCTTCCCGCCACAGGCGGCGGGCGAAGTCGGCCCGGTCGGTGTACTGGGCGAAGTAGTCGGCGTTGGCCGGGTGGTCGAGGACGCCCTGGATGAACCGCTGGATCGCCCGGCGGGCCTGGGAGCGGAGGTCTTTGGTGACGCGGGTCTGCTGGAGGCGGGCCTTGTCGACGATGTCCGGCAGTGCGGCCACGCCGGCGGGGGACGCCAAGGCCAAAGACAGCAGATAGCTGTCCGGGACCGTGCGGGACCGTTTCCAGGACGGGTCGATGGAGATGACGACCTGCGAGTCCGGCCGGGCGGGGTCGGAGATGAGGATGCGGATCTCTGTGCCGTTGGTCAGCACGCCGACACGCTCACCGCAGGCCAGCATGACGCGCTGGGCGATACGGGCGTGGCTAAACCGGTAGGCGTAGCCGCGACGGGCCGGGGCGTCGAGGTCGGTGTCGAGGTCGACGGACCAGACGCGAAGCCGGGTTGCTTCGTCTCCGTCACCGGCGAGCATGAGCTGGCCACCGTCTTCAGGGCCCTCGCGGGTTTGCACGAGGTCGGCGGATTCGAGGCGGTCGTAACCAAGCCGCTTGCTGAGGGGGGCAAGAACGTGATTGCCCACGCGAATCTTGCCGGCACGCAGGACCAGCTCGCGGAGCCCGCGGCGGTAGGCCTCCCAAGACTCCTGGAGGGCTTTGCCCTCCTGCCCGGTGGTCTTGGGCAGTAGCTGGCGCTTCTTGAGTTCCTTCTCCAGTTCGAACTGGACGAAGGGCTCCGGCAACGCGGGGCCGGTGAAGGTGCAGTCCTGGAGGCTAAGCGCCACGGCTGTCCTCCTTCGGCACGATCATCAGCATGCCCAGCGGCACGATCTCGGGGGCATGCAGCTTGAGCCGGGCTTGGAGCTGGCTCATCCGCTGCTCGTAGATCCGCAGAACGCCTTCGGCCTCGCTGCGGCGCGCCGGATGCTGGGAGGCGTCTTGGTGGAACGCGGCCAGTCGCTTTTGCGGATCGGTCTCGCCTTGCCACGGAGCCCGTGGGGCCGGGGTGGAAACGTCACTGTCGAAGAGCGAGCGGTCCGCGGCGGGCTCCGTTGCGGCAGCGGTGACCTCCTCGGCCCGCTTGGCCAGCCAGTCCGACTGCTGCTGGACTTCCTCGTTCAGTCGAGCCGTGTGATCCGTGTCGAAGGCCTCGGCGATGGGGGCCAGACCGTCGCTCGCGATTTCTGCGGCCTGGCCACCGGCAGCGGGCGCCCAGTCGGCGAAATAGTCCTTCCACACGTCGGTGGTACGGATTGCGTGATCCACGTGGGCCAGGTCCAGCCAGTCTTGGGCTTCCGGAAGGAAACGTGGCGGGCTGGCCGGACCTACCAGGACGCCAAGAACCCGTTCGAATTCACGGCCGGCATCGCTGGTGACGCGGCCGAGGAAGGTGTGGAGCAGCGTGGGTTCAGTGACTTCGCCCTCGACGGCGCTGACGCGAGCATCCTGGCCGGCGTCCAGGTTGCCGCCGAGCGAGATGTTCCGCACGCGGTCCAACGCCTTGCGAACCAGCGGGTGGGCGCGGCCCAGGAAGCCGACGGCGTGACCTTCACCATCGCGCATCACCTCGAGCTGGGCGGTCAAGCGGACGATGCCGGCGTCAGCGTCGTAGCCGGGCAGTTCATCCATGCCGTGCCGCCACGCCGGCGGCAGGCGAAGGATGAAGACGGGTTCGGCAGTCGTACCGGTCACGCTACCGCCGTCCAGCCGGATGGCGTCGCAGACGAACGAAGCGATGTCTACGTTACCGGCATGGGAGCCGGATTCCCGTGCGTTGGCGGCTTCAGTGACCAGCTGCTGCTCGGCGTTCAAGCCGGCGTCGGCCATCCACGCGTTGTTCTTGGCGGCCTCATAGTAGCTGCTGAGGCTGCGGTCGATCTCTTCCAACAGCTCGGCCGTAGCCTCGTCGGTCGCGGGGTCCTCCTCGGCGTCAGACTCAATGTCGAACAGGATGCCTTCTTCGGTCTGAAAGAGCTTGGTGTCCTCATCGAGCAACGGCTTGAGCAACCGGGCGGAGCCGGCATCGGAGGAGACAGCCGTGGCCATGCCCAGGGTATTGGGCACAAAGGTGAGCTTGGCCCGCTGACGCTCGTACTTGGCGATCAGCCGAAGGAGGACTCGTTCCTCAAACGTGCCGCGCAGGTAAAGGTAGCGAACCATCGGCGTCTTGGTTTGTCCAAAGCGATCAATGCGACCGTTTCTTTGCTCAAGCCGATTGGGGTTGAACGGCAACTCCAGGTGAATGAGGTGGTGGCATCGCTGATGCAGGTTCAGGCCCTCGGCACTTGCGTCCGTACTGACGAGGATGAGGTCGTCCTCGGCGCGGAAGCGACTGGTCGTTGCGCGGCGGGTCCTGTCGTCGTCCTCGCCCTTGAGCGTAAGGATCGTGCCGAGCCCCTCGGTTTCGAGCCGGTCGGCGGCGGCGCGCATGCTGGTAGCGTACTCGCTGTACACCAAGACGTTGGCGTGGGGCTCGTCCTCGCGGATCTCGCGGATCACGGTGACCAATTCGTCGAGCTTGGGGTCCTCATCAGCAGCGACGTGGCCGAGATCGATCATCGCCTCCAGGGCGTCGACCACACTGGCGGCCTTCTTGAGGTGGTACGACCCGCGGCGGATTTCTCGTTCCGCATCTGCGAGTCTCTGGGCGATGTCTTCGGCCTCCATCACCCCGAGGTCCTCCTCTTCCTCAGCCGTCAACGTACCGAAGCGGTCGATACGTTTGCGGTATTCACGCAGAGTGCGGCGACGTTCTCCCAATGCCTCCTGCTGTTCTTCTCCCTCCGTCAAGAGGCCGTGAAATCGGTCGGCCACGACTTCGAGGGTACTGCGGCAAGCGCGGACGGTGGATACGCTTCGTTTGAGCAAGGCAATGAAGGACAAAACGTCGCTATACCGATGAGCACGGAAAGCGCGGCGGAGCTCCGGGGCGATCAAGTCGATCAGGTCACGCTGGAGCTGGATGAAAGACTCATGCCGCTTCGCGTTGGCTGTGACAGGAACCGGCGTAACCTCACGGGTTGGGAACACATCCTCACCCGTCACGGGATCCTTCACGTGGACCTTGAGTCGGCGGATGACGTGGGCCTTGTACAGATCACGGCGGAGTACGCCGCGGCCGTCGACGAGCGAGGGGTCCAGCAGTTCGCACAGTGAGGCAAACGAACGGTCATGCCCATCGTGGGGCGTGGCCGTGGCCAGCAACAGAGCATCGCAGCGACGGGACAAGACCTGTGCGAGCCGGCGTCGCTGGGAGTCCTCGCGGTCGGCGGCGTTGCCCGTGTCGGTGCAGTGATGGGCCTCGTCGACGATCACCGCGTCGTAACTGGCCCGTTCGAGCTGATCGAGAACCTTCTCCTGCTTGAGGAAGTCGATGGAAGCCAACGCAAGGGGCAGGCGGTCGAAGGGGTTGGCCCCGAGCTCCGAGGAGCGGCGGATATCTTCGAGCTTGGCACGGTCGACGATCTCCAGTCGCAGGCCGAAACGCTCGGACATCTCGGTGTGCCACTGATCCAAAAGCGGCCCTGCCGGCGAGACGACCAGGATGCGATGGGCCAGGCGGCGGGCGATGAGCTCGCTGACGACCAGGCCGCTTTGCACGGTCTTGCCGAGGCCAACGCCATCACAGAGCAGCAGCCGGACCCGGCTCATGCGAAGCGCACGGAGCACGGGAACGAGCTGATAGGGTTCGATCCGTAACCGACCGGGCTGCACAGCGAGGATGGCGGAAGACCCGAGAGCCTGCTCCAGCAGAAAGGCCTGGTGATAGACAAGCCAGGCCGGCAGCGGCGCGGCTCGCTCGGGCACAAGCTCGGCCTGCACGGGCTCGATGCCCTCGAACGGGTGCAGGACGTCGAGTTCCAGGCCGCGTACGGCGCCTTCGAGGCCGCGCAACCGGTACAAGGTCTGGGCCCCGAGTTTCTCCGAGGCCACTACCTGCCAGTGGAGGCCGCGCGCATATACCTCAGTTCCCGGAATCAGGCCGGATGTCATACTGAAGTTTCCTGTTGCTCGTAACTTGCTGGCACTACACGTGCCTGACGCCCTCAATTATGCCCCCCGAGAGCAGAAACCTCAATGGTGGCTTCCTTGACGGTACTTTCCAGGTGCGGAGTCAATCGACGGGGCTGGGGGCAGCCCCAGCCAATCAACTGCATTCGAGAACAGTTCTCGCGTGGGATTCAACCGTCGTCGCGATGTGTGTGAACCATCGCCGGTATGTCACCTCCATCGGGACCTATTGTGCCACAATGGGGGCATGCATGCCGAACGGAAGTCCCGGACAGCAGAAGCCGAGCATGTCAACCGCTTGGCCGTGAGTTTGAGGACGCTTGCTGCGTCTTTGGATGCCAACAGGACTTCCGTCCGACGCTGGCTTCGGGAGGCCGGCATACGCCCAGTGGCGATCGGCAAGGGGCGGAACGGAGCCATCAGGTATCGCTGGGCAGACGTTGAGCGGTGGCTGCAGTCACTGGAGTACGTTGACTGAGCCGCCGATTATCCTGGCTTCACCAGCCGCAGGTGTGGGACTTCCATTCGGGAGAGCTCCTCCGCGTCCAGTTTATCGATGATTCTTCGAAGCATCGCTTTGGTGTCGTCACCGTCCTCTGGCGAAGGCACACGCCCTCCGGCGGCGAACTCGACCACGTCCCGCATCTCCTCGGGGATCA
>CAZADC010000101.1:6606-10218 GCA_964483755.1 uncultured Planctomycetaceae bacterium
TGCCGCCGGCAGATGCTCGGCGAGTTGCCCATGAGCGTGGCGATTTTGTAGAGGCTTTCACCTTTCTGGGCCAGGTGGCTGCCGAACGTGTGCCGGAAATCCCCGCACGTCCACGGCAGGCCGTTGCGTCGGTTGACCTTGGCCAGCTCGTGGGTCAGATTGTCCGGATCCCATCGCTTGCCCTTGGGGGAGTGCAGGAACCAGCTGTAGCGGTGCCGTGCCCGGTAGGTCAAGGGGATCGGGAAGCTACCGTCAACCAGCCAAGAGGAGCGTGAGCGAGCCGTTACTTCTGCGTCGGTAGCAAGGCATCCCTGCTGGCTTTGGCCCTGCGACAATATCCGGTGGATTCTCGACCGGTCTGCAACGAGCCATCTGGAGGGGCTGGCCTGCAATGAGCAATCAAGACGCGAGAACGCGTAGCAGCACAGTGCCCGAGCGGCAGTGGCTTACTGTCCAGGAGGTGGCAGACTGGCTGGCTGTTTCACGGGACACGGTGGAGCGTTGGCTCAAGGATGGCCAGCTTCCGGCTGTCGATGTCAGCTCGACAGCTCATGAAGGAAGGGCGTGCTGGCGGATCAGCCGAGACAGCTTGCTCGGATTCATTCAGAAACGGTCTACGCACGAGCCTACAAGGCCGATGCGAAGGCCTCGCCGGCGGCGCGGCGTGATCGAGTTCATCAAGTGAGCTCATGTCTTGGGCCATCATCCTCCGGTTTCATCGAACAGCTTGCTTCGGACATGATCGGTCACCGCCTTGAGTCTCTCGATGCTGATCTGCTCGACGTAGATGCCCGACATGCCGGGGATGGCGTGGCCCATGATCCGATGGATCGCGTGCTGGTCCTTCACCTCGTCTGCCCACGTGCGGAAGGTATGCCGCAGCGCATAGAAGCCGACGCCTTTTCGCTTGATGCCGAGCCGACGGAGGAGCTTGTCGAGCTCTTGGCGGAGAGACTTCATAGCGACTACCTTGGCTATGACTCCTTCCTCGTCCCGATGAACCTTTTGGCGGACCCATGGATGGCCGAAACGGGTCAAAAAGACCAGGTCCGCGTCCGCCTCCGTGGCTGCTTGAGGCCTCCCGGCCAAAGTTGCTCGAAGGGCGTCTACCGTCTCGGGCCACAGAGGGACGACTCGTTCGACTCCCGTCTTGGGTCGCGCGAAATCCGCGATCGCGTGTTCCAAGTCAAGGGCGCTGAGCGGCAGCCGAGCGCAGTCCGTATTGCCGAAGCCGCCGTTTATTCCCAGCAGGGCCATCGATCGAAGCGGTTCGCTCGCGTTCGCAAGGATGTCACGGATCTCTCGCGGCGAGAACAGCCGTTTGCCGTTCTTCAAGATGCCAGCGCGAAGGGCTTTCCGCTTAGCCGCAGCAGAAGGTCGGTCGAAGACGCGGCCGTACTTAACCGGCCTGTCGATCAGGTCCATATCGTAGGCGTACCGGAACATCGCCTTGACAACCGTGATGCTTCTCTCCAGGGCATGGACTCCGAGGCCGCATTTCCCTGAGAGGCCCCGGTCCACGAGGGTCCGGCGGTAGGCTTGGAAGTCTTCCGGCCGGAGGTTGGAGACGAGGCGGTTGGCCTGCACAGACCGGGTAAAATGGTCGATAGTTTTTAGGCAGTCGTCGAACCATCGCGCAGTGATTTCGCCGGACTCGGCCCGCTTGAGTTGATGAGACAGGAACTCGTTTGCGACCTCCTTGACTGTCAGGCCGTCCGAAGATACTTTCGACACATGCGGCTGCCGCCCTGCGTGGAGATCGTCGGCGAGCCGGTGGTATTTCTCAAGAGCGCCTTGGGGGTCGCTCCAAGTGCCGAAGAAGTGGACATGGCCGCGGATCTTCTTGCACCACTGGCCGTTGTTGTGGGCGGTCAAAGGAAACGAAGGATAAGGCTTTGACGGTTTCCGATTCATCCTGTTCTTGGTTGTCGTGGTTGCCAAGGGTCGCCTCCTCTCGGTGTGGCGGCTGTCTGTCCCGCAAGCAACTCGGAGGGGGGAGCAGCCCGGTTGTCGTAGCGGTTGTCGTCCAGAATATCCGCCCATTTGGGAAGGACGATAACCGCCTGAAGACGTGTTAGTTACGCCAGCGTAGCTCAACGGTAGAGCACCGCTCTTGTAAAGCGGCGGTTGTGGGTTCGATTCCCTCCGCTGGCTTGGTCGAGAGGCACCGACGGGGGAGAGGCGGATTGTGCTCGCCGCTTCCGGGGTCGGACGGCCGCTTGCCGGACGGCCGATCCGGCGTAGAATCATCACCTCGACACCCGGCCAGGCCGCCAGGTCCTCAACGAAACGGAGCCCCACATGGCGATCGACTGCGGCGACTTCTCGGAAAGCGGCGAGGAATTCGTCATCGCCCGACCGGACCGGCTCCCCCGGGACTGGTACAACTGCCTCTGGAACGCCCGCTTCCTGTGCCAGCTCCGCCCCGACGGCACGGGAGAAAGCTTCTACAAACATCCCGGCGGCATGCGAACCTGCCTGACGGCCGGCAGCCGACGCGCGTACGTCCGGGACCGCGAGACGGGCGAGTTCTGCAGCTTCCCGACGGGCGGGCCCGAGGATCGGGTGGTCATCGGACAGGGGTACACCACGTATCTCAGAAAGTGGCAGAACCTTCGGCTGCGCCTCCGGATATCCGTGCCGGAGAACGTCTACGGCGAGCTGTGGGTCCTGGAGATTGCCAACACGGCCCGGAAGGATCGCGCGCTCGACGTATTCACCTTCATGGACGTCGACCTGTCCGGGTACTTCACGCCGTTCCAGATCACCTGCCTCAAGAGCGAGTTCGACGGGGACGCCGGCGTTCTGGTCTTCCGCAACGTCGACGCATGCTGCACGTCGCCCTACTTCAACGGGTTCGCCGCCGCGGAGGATCCGGTCGTCGCCTGGGACGCGGTCCGCGGCCTGTTCGTGGGGTGGAACGGCCCGCTGGACCGTCCGGAGGCGCTGCTCGCCGACGGTTGCACGAACACGCCCTACGGGGCGTACGGCGCGGCCGGCGTGCTCCAGACCACGGCGGACGTGCCGGCAGGGGGCGCGCGGATCGTCCGGCGTCTCTACGGCGTGTACGAAATGCGGGAGGAGATCGACCGCGCCACGGCGTCCTCCTTCTCCGTCGACACGCCCGAAGCCGTCCGGCCCGGCCCGTCGCCCCAGGCGAAAGACGAGAACGCGCGCTTCGTCCTCGACACGCCGGACGCCGACGTGAATCGCCTGTTCAACACATGGACGAAGCACAACCTGCGCTTCTGCGTGGACTGGACGCGAATCTACAGCCGGGGGTTCCGCGACGTGCTGCAGGACGCGATGGGCGTCGCCTCGCTCAATCCCGGCGCCGCCCGCGCGAGCATCCTCGATGCGATGGAACACGTGTATCGAAGCGGGCGGTGCGTCCGCGCGTGGGACGCGCTGTCCACCACGCTCGCCGACGAGTTCTACTCGGACGGGCCGGTGTGGATTCCCCTCGCCGTCAACGCCTGGGTCGCCGAGACGGGCGACACGGCCTTCCTCCGGGAACGCCGCCCCTGGCTCGACGGCGGCGAGGGGACGGTCTGGGAGCACATGCTCGCCGCCCAGCGGTTCCTGTACGAGGATCGCGACGAGCGCGGGCTC
>CAZADC010000102.1:0-553 GCA_964483755.1 uncultured Planctomycetaceae bacterium
CGAGGCATCGCCCTACGTGGACGTAGTCACGGGTGAGGTGTACTGGCAGTTCGATCGCACCGTCTGGAAGCGCGGGCCCCAGGCGGGCGATACCGTGCAACGCGTCAACGCGGTTCCCGACGAACTGATTGGCGGCCGACGGATCGCCCGCGCGGCGACGCACCTGACCCGCTCGGCCGATGGCAAGGAGTTCTTCATTGACCTGGGCCTGGAGATGCAGTGGCTGTTCGGGTCCCTGCCGACTGACGGGGGCGACTTTGAGCTCTGGCATCGCTTCGACCGCCTCTACAACCACGCCCAGTTCAGCCCCACCGACCCCGACGAGGTGCTCTTCGCCGAAGAGTTCCACGCCGATCCGATTACGGGTCTGACCTTCCCGATCACCAACCGCCTGTGGCTGCTGCGTCGCGGGCAGCGGCCGCACCCGATCCTGCCCCAGCCGCAGGCGTCCTCGCACGGGGTGACCGCGCCGTCACACTCCCAGCCGAGCGGGCAGTCGCTGTCGACGTAGCAGGCGCCCGGCACGACCGTCTCGCGGCACGTCCCGCGCTCG
>CAZADC010000102.1:563-10204 GCA_964483755.1 uncultured Planctomycetaceae bacterium
AGGCGTCCTCGCACGAGTGGTGGGACGCCGACGGCAAGCACGTCTGGTGCGCCCCGGGCAAGGAGGGGTGGAACGAGGTCTGGCGGGTCCGCGTCGCCGACGGCGAGATTGAGAAGATCCCGCTGCCTCTGCACTGCTGGCACGGGCACTGCACTCGCGATGGTCGGCTGATCGTCACCGACTGCGTCGTTCCGGACTGGCCCTTTTCCCGCGGCGGCGCCACGCAGGTGCAGTTCCTCAACCGCGAGACCGGCAAGACGCTCGTGGTCGTCGACAACCCCGAACGTGCCGACTACGCCGGGCGGAACTACCACATTGACCCCCACCCCCGTTTCGTCTGCGGGGACCGGTACGTCGTCTTCACCACGACCATCCGCGGGGAAATCGACGTGGCCGTGGTGGAGACCGGCCAGCTTGTGGAGCGGACGTCCTGACCCTAAGAATCGCACCGGGATCGTCGCCTACCTGTCGCGCGACGAGGGCCGGACTTGGGGGCCCACCTCGACCCGATCCTGAGCCCCAAGTGCCTGCCGTTCTTCGCCGCCTGCTACCTCGGCGGGTCCAATCCGAAGCAGACCCCGCTGGCGTCGCCGCTCTACGGCGACTTCCACGGCCTTTTCCCGCTGTTTCTCCAGGCGGGCGATAGAGAGATCATCCGCGACGACTCGATCCGCGTGGCCCGCAAGGCCCGGCAGGCAGGCGTCGACGTGACGCTGGACATTGTAGAGGAGATGATCCACGTGTGGCATTCCCAGTCGGTGCCGATGGTCCCTGAGGGCAAGGCCGTCGTCGCCCGAGTCGCCGATTTCATGCAGCGCCTTGACTGGTCCGGAACACCGAACGAAGACATAGCCAAGACGTGATGGCTGACACTGGCAGGCCGGGATCCTGGCCAATCGCATGTCCAGCGGTGAGACTGCCCGACAGGGAGACGCCCATGACGACGCCGCGCGAGAATCTGCGGAAGGTATTCCGCCACGAGATACCCGAATGGATTCCGCTGGCCGGGCACTGCGATCCGTACAACCAGCCCAACCGCGACAGCGTCAAGCCCGTTGCCGAAGTTGAGAGAGAGGATGAGAACTCGATGAACGGATCCTTGGAGCGAGTGCGTGCGGTCATCAACGGCGGGCAACCCGACCGTGCCCCGATGTTCGATCTGTTGCACAACACGGCGGTGATCGAGCATTTCGCCGGGGAACCGTTGACGATCGAGAACGGTGCAGATCTGGTCTACAAGGCCTACGCCCCGGCCATCGACGGAACACGGCCGATGGTGAAGTCCCCCAATCGTGAAGGGGACGATGCGCTTCCGGACGGCCGGAGACTGAAGGTCTACCGATGGACCATCTGGACCGAGCATCTTCGCTTTGCCGACAGCCAGGCCTACGAGGCGGAAATGCGGCGGAGGCTCGATGCGTTCGCCCCCGCCTGGACGGAAGCGGAGCAACACGCCCTGGAGGGGGCTCTCGCCTGGAACGCCGATATCCAGCGCAAGCTGGGCGAGGTGTTCTGCTTTCCGGGGATCCCATCGGGGCCGGGTCTGATGGGGCTCTATGGCGAGGTGGGGCTGGAGGACTTCTGCTACTACCTGGCCGATTGCTCCGAGGTCATCGTCGCGATGATGGAACTGAACACCGTTCGGGCCGAGCGCTGGTACGCGCATCTTCCCGACGGTCATGGCATCGAGGCCGGATTCCTCGGCGACGATATCGCCTTCAAGTCAGGACCGCTGTTCAGTCCAGCCTGGATGCGCGAGCATTATTTCCCGCGACTGGCGCGTGCGATCGGCGTGGCGCACCAGCGCGGCATCAAGGTGCTGTTCCACTCTGATGGCGACCTGAACCCGATCCTCGACGACCTGGTCGAGGCGGGAATTGACGGGCTCAATCCCATCGAGACGTTGGCCGGCATGAATGTCGCGGTCATTCACCGGCGGTATCCGCACTTGTTCCTGGCCAGCGGGATCGACGTGTCCCAACTTCTGCCGTTCGGTACGCCAGGGCAGGTCCACGACGCGGTTCGAAGGGCCATGGACGACGCCGAAGGGCGCATCCTGATCGGCAGCAGCACCGAGCTGAACGAAAGCGTCCCGCTGGCGAACTTCCTCGCGATGCGGGAAGCGGTGCTGCAATGACTGACGTAACGGCCCGCACCGAAGCCACGGCGCGGGCTCCGTCCGCGCAAATGGCTTGACGATGAGAAGGCCGAAAGAAGGACCGGTTCAAGACCAAGGAGCGACCATGTTGCATCAGGCACTGTGCGTGACCGAGGATGGGGGCCGGATCATCGTCGGCCGCGGGCGGACGGAACTCCACCTCGCCAAGGAGCACGGGGGCCTCGTGGGGGTGCGGGATGCAGAGTCGGGGGATTGGCTCTGTACGGTGGAGGACTGCCTCGACAAGACGCGGCCGACCGTACCTCATGGACAACGGCGAGACGATTCTCGGCGACCCCATCGCCACGCCTCGCTTCCACGCGACGCCCGACGGGCGCTTGCTTGTCGTCTACTACGTAAGCGACGGTGCGGGTCTGTCCGAGAACCGCTTGATCGAACTCCTGCCCGACGGCTCGACGTCCGATTCGGTTGCGCTGCCGCTGGAGCACCCGCTCACACAGTTCTTCACCGCGTCGCCGCGTGCCGGCTGCGCGCAGTCCTGGACGCTCGATATGCTGGGCCATCGTCGCGGGGGCTGGCAGCCCACGGAGGGGACCGACGGCCGGGAGTGGGACGCCGTGATCAGCTATGCCCGCGTCAGGTTGGATGGGCAGGACCGAGGGAGCACACGCCATGAGTAGCACAACGAATCCCATGCCGCCACTGAACCGCTTCCCACGCATGATGCAGGAATACCTGACCGCGCGGCTGCGCGAGAGCTACCGGGCTAACCATGCTCGCGTGATGGGCCTGCGAACGCGCGATGGGGCGATGGCCTACTGCGCCGAGGTGCGCGAGAAGATCACGCGGGTATTCGGCCCTTGGCCGGAGCGGACGCCGTTGAACCTTCGCGTCACCGGCGAACTGGACCGCGGCAGCTACCGGGTGCGAAAGCTGCTGTTCGACAGCCGCCCCGACTTCACGGTGTCGACGAATCTCTACGTGCCGCAGGGGTTCGCCGGTCCCCGCCCGGCGGTGCTGTCCCCGTGCGGGCATTCGTGGCTCGCCAAGGCCGGCGACTGCTACCAGGAGTATGCCCAGGCGCTGGTTCGTATGGGCTACGTTGTGCTGATCTTCGACCCGATGGGTCAGGCCGAGCGGTTGCAGTACCCCGACGGCAAGGGAGAATCGATCTTCGGCCCCGGCCCCAGCTACCCCAGTGTCAAAGAACACAATGCGATGGACCGGCAGTTGGCGCTGACCGACGACTGGATTGGGCGCTGGTTCGTCTGGGACGGCATCCGCTCGATGGACGTGCTGTTGATGCAGGAGGGCGTCGACCCGACGCGCGTCGGGGTGACCGGCGTGTCCGGCGGCGGTACGATGACCGCCTATGCCGCCGCGTGCGACGAACGCATCACGATGTCCGCTCCCTGCTGCTGGGTCTCGAGCTGGTACCACAACGGAATCAATGAGGAACCGCTCGACGCTGAGCAGTGCCCTCCGGGCGTACTGGCCGAGGGGCTGGAGCAGAGCGACCTGCTGCTGGCCCGCGCTGCGAGCCCGGTAATCCTGCTGACGGAGGAACAGGACTTCTTCGACCAGCGCGGGTCGCTGGAGGCATTCGATCGCATCCGGCACGTCTATCGCCTGCTCGGGGCCGAGGACGCCGCGGCGTATTACGTCGGTTCCGGCACGCACGGGTACTGGCAGGGCGCCCGCAAGGCGATGTGTGCGTTCTTCAACCGCCACGCCGGCGTGGCCGCGCCAAGCCCGGAAGGTGCGCTGGCGCTGGAGACTCCGGAAGCCCTGCGCTGCACGCCAACCGGCCAGGTCAGCGACCTGCCTGGCGTGAAGTGCGTCCCGACATTCACTGCGGCGCGTTCGCACGAACTCGCGACTGGACGCGGAGAAGCGAAAGGCGATTCGCTCCGCCGTAGGATTCAGGCCCAGCTGCATCTCCCCAACCGCCAGGGCCCGCCCGACTACCGCATCCTCCGCCCGTGGTCGGCCCGTGGCTATGCCCGACCGTTCGCGAACCAGTTCGTGCTGGAAACCGACCCGAGGTATGGCGCCCAGGCGGTCGTCACCAAACTGGAGGACGAGTGGCGCACGTCGCGACCCTTGCGCGGTGGACCCGCGGGCGTGCTCTATCTGCCGCACCTTTCGTCCGACCAGGAGTTGCGCGAGGACGAGCGGATCCGAGAACTGGAGGCGGCGAACCCCGCGTTCTTCGCCTGCGACTACCGCGGGATCGGCGAGTCCCGGCCGGAAACGTGCCGGCCCGATTCCTTCTTCGGCATGTACGGCAGCGATTACCACTATGCCTCCTACGCGACGATGCTCGGGGAATCGATGGTCGCTTGGCGCGTCCACGACGTTCTGTGCACGCTGGACTGGATGGCGGAGTTCGGATATGAGCAGGTGCACTTGGTCGCCCAAAGCTGGGGCGCGGTGCCCGGGGCCTTGGCGGCGACGCTGGACGACCGCGTCCGCCGCGTGACCCTGGTCCACGCGCCGCGCTCCTACGCCGAGCCGGCCGAAGCCCCGACGCAGCAATGGCCGTTCTCGGCGATACTGCCGGGGGTGCTTGCGTCGTTTGACCTGCCGGACCTCTACCGGGCGCTCGACGGCAAGGACCTCCGCCAGGTCGAGGCCTGGAACGCGGACATGCGGCCCGATGGGAGCGGGTGAAGAGGGCTCGCGCCGTTGCGCACGCCAAGGAATTCATTATGCCGAGCAAGCAGAACCTGTTCGAGGCGCGAACGCACGGCTACAAGACCTTCCGCATTCCGGGGCTGGCCGTGACGAGTGGCGGTGTGGTGCTGGCGACCGTCGAGGCCCGGCCGGGCGGGGGAGGAGACTACAGCCCCAACGATCTGCTGCTGCGTCGCAGTGCCGACGGCGGAACCACGTTCGATCCGTTCGTGAAACTGGTCGATCACGCGACATACGGCGCGGGCCCGGCGAGCAACCTGGTGATGATCCCGGACCCCGACGGCGGCACAGAGCATGCGGTGTTCTGCCACGACTACGCCCGCGTCTTCGCCATGAGAAGCGCCGACGACGGTGCGAGCTTCAGCGACCCCGTGGAGATCACCCCGGTCCTGGAGGAGTTCCGCAGGGAGTACTCCTGGCGGGTCGTGGCGACCGGGCCTGGGCACGGCCTCCGGCTGCGGAACGGGCGGCTGGTGGTCCCGGTCTGGATGTCCGACGGCAGCGGCACGGAGTTCGGGCCCAAGCATCGCGGGCACCGGCCTTCCGTCGTCGCCTCGATCCACAGCGACGACGGCGGCGCCTCCTGGCAACGGGGGGAGATCGTCTGCCGGCATGGCCAACAGGTGGAGGGTCAGACGCTGCGCAACCCCAGCGAGACGGTCGCCGTTGAGCGAATCGACGGGGGAGTGATGTTCAACGTGCGGAGCGAGTCGATGAACAACCGCCGCCTGATCGCGGTCAGCCCCGACGGTGCGGGCGACTGGCGGGTCCGCGGTTTCGACGAGGCCCTGCGGGAGCCGGTCTGCATGGCAAGCCTGATCCGCCACTCTTGGCCCAGGCAGGGAGAACCGGGCCGGATTCTCTTTGCCAATCCTGACACGCTCGACAAGGAGATGCGCCGCGCGATCGACCCCCGCGCCGATGCCGGGCCGAAATCGAGTGGCTTGTCGGCTTCCTCCGCGATCACGTGCCCGGATTCGCCGACGCCCGAGTCAAGTCGATCGCCCCCATGCTCGGCGTCCGCGAGACCCGGAGGATTCGCGGCGAATACCGTCTGACCGTCGAGGACGTGGCCGGCGGCCGGACTTTCCCCGACACGATCGGACTGAGCAGCTACGGCTGGGACCTGGCCGACCCCAAGCGCCCCAGCCATCAGCCGATGCACGGCAGACCTAAGCCGCCGGTGACCCCGATCCCCTACCGCATCCTGGTGCCCAAGGAGATCGACAACGTGATCTGTCCCGGCAGATCGGTCAGTTGCGAACGCCCGGTCCTGGGTCCCCTGCGGGTGATGGCCCCGGTGATGGCGATGGGCGAGGCCGCGGGGGCGGCCGCTTTGCAGGTCGTGCGGGAGGACAAGGCGTTCCGAGACGTTGACACCGGGGCGCTGCGGGCCGATCTTCGCCGCAGCGGCGCGATCCTCGACCCCCCGCAACGCGCATGACGCCCCCGACCGAGTGCGCCCGGCCCGGTGACGCTCGGAAAGGAGCCGCAGACACGGTGTCCGCTGTGCCCAGCATCCTCTGGATCACCACGGACCAGCAGCGTCACGACACGATCCGCGCATTGGGCAACGCGCGCATTCGCACCCCGAGCTTGGACCGGCTCTGCGCCTAGGGCACGGGGTTCACGCACGCGTACTCGCAAAACTCCATCTCCACGCCCAGCCGGGCGAGCTTCCTGACGGGGCTCTACCACATCACAGTGCATGCCAACATCAACCGCAACGCAGACTTCGCCGAGAACGAGCGGGTCCGGCTGATGGCCCGCCGCCTCGCCGACAGCCCGTGATGAGTGGATAGAGCGGGGCATCATCGCGATACTTCCCTCGGCGTATCCGGGATGCGGCGGAACAGCAGGGCGCAGAGCACCCACGCAACCGCGCAGACGGCGAACAAGGGAACGTACGGGTTCAGCGGCAGGTGCAGCCACGTCCCGTCGAGCCCGGCGAAGGCCGCCACGCTCTGACCGGCCAGCAGGGGCATGACGCCCGCGATGAGCCCGACGGCGGCGTAGCGGACGGCGAGGTACTCGGTCTTCTTCGCCTCGGGGACCACCGAATTGTACATCATCCGCAACGAGGCGATATTCGAGCCCGTGAGGCTCAGACCGAACACGAGGTAAGCGGCGTAGGCGGCGGCCGTCCGCACCGAGACCAGGACGGGCAGCGCCAACCACAACGCCGGCATCGCGGCCATGCTGCCCAGCAGGACGAACAGCACGCGGCGACTGCCGTAGTGGTCGGCGGCGCGGCCGAGCAGCAGCGCGGCTTCGCGCGGCCGCCGTGCTGGAGCGCATCGGAGGCGACTGCCTCGGCGGGGGGTTCTGGCGTGCGGTCGGTCAAGCCTTTTCACCGGGACCGGTGTCACGCTCGGGCGAGGGCGGATCGGAGTCGGCGTCCGGCGCGATCAAGTAGACGTCGTTCTGGATGATTTCGCCTTCGGCTGGGTAACGGCTCGCGCCGTCGAAAAAGACGAACGGCGGAAGGCGGTCGACGGGTAGTCGGTTCCCGCCGGTCGCGCGCTCGACGTTCGGCTGGTGGAAGTCCGCGCTGTCCAGCGCCCGCTGCGCGGACCAGGTCCGGCCGTCGTCCGCGGAGGCCAGCCACGCCAGGCGCTTGTCGCGCCCCTCGGCGAAGTTCATCGCCCGGGTCGGCAGGCCGTCCTGCCACATGTCGTCGAACGGCTGGAGCTCGACCAACGCCAGCATCGACCCGTCGGGGCACACGGTCAGCGCCCCCCTCACCCCGGCGGGGCGATGGTCCGGGAAGACGGCGTCCGTCGCGGTGATGTCCGACCGAGACCAGCGCCCGGCCGCATCGGCCGTCGCGTGCACGATCCGCCCCGGCGCCAACCGGTGATCCAGGTAGAGGACGTGGGGACAGCCGGCGGCGTCAACGGTAATGTTGCCGGCCGCGTTGAGCACCGGCGGGGGCATGGGCTCGGGGCGTTGCTCCGCCTCGTCGCGGGCGATGACGTCGGCCTGCGAGGCGAATGCGGGAACGTCGATGGGCGTACCATCGGCCTTCGTCCACGTCCGTCCACGGTCCGCGCTCCGGAAGTAGCAGACCGCCTGGTGCAGCCCGCGGCGATCGTGTGTTCCCTGCCCCTCGTAGAAGTTGACCACGACGTGCACCGTGCCGTCGGCCGCGACGGCCGGGCCTCCGTGGTATGCGGCATAGCCGGTCGTGCCCGCGGTGCGTTCGACGAGCTTGCACGCGAGGCGCCACGGCCGGCCCGGTGGCTTGACGTACAGCTCCGCGCCTTGCAGGCGGTTGGCCCGCATGACCATGTACAGCGTCCCGTCCGCGGCACAGACCGGAACCGGGTAGGTCCCCTCGCCGATGGTCTCGGGGTCGGTCCACTGCGCGCTGTCGTTCGGGCGCACCGAGCGGCGATACGTCACGGGCGAGTTGTGCCCGCTGATCACGACGTGCAGGTAGCCGTCGTGGTCCATGACGATGTTCGGGCGGGCGTGGTTGTCCACGCCCCAGTTCAGCGTGACGACGTCGGTGAACGCCCCGGTGGCGTGATCGAACGTACGGACCTGGTTGAGGTACCCCTCGGAGGTCGGCACGCTTTGGCCCTTGTCGCCGAACCGGGCCGGGGCGACGCTGTCCTGCCAGACCACGTGCGTCTTGCCGTCGCGACTGACCAGCTTGCCGCCCGCCCCCGACGTGGCGCGTTCGCTACCTTGCGCGGAGATCAGATGCATGGAAAGCTCCTCGCTTCTACGTGGCTCTCGTGACGGCCTGGACCCGGCCCCGGGTCCACCGGATGACGTTGGCGGGCCGGGAGGACTTGCTCGGAGTGCGAGTCGAACGTAAGCAACGGGAAGACCTTCTGTCCTTCCGAATGACGGGCTCGTGCGGGTCGGCGTTCCCCGGCATCCGGCATCTGCCTTGCATGGGGAGTGCCTATCTTGTAGGGGAATGTCGGTCACAGGAGCAAGAAACCCTCCCATCGAAGTGACGTCGTCGCCCGGCTTCGAGGCACGACGCAATCGGAAGAAGGAGTTCCCATGCCCGTTTTCCGGACCAGTGAGAAACCCATGAAGGCCGGCAACCGCCCGGAATGGAGCGGCGTCACCAGCGCGGGCATCTTCCACGTGCCCACCGAGGGCGGACGGTTCGACTGCCACTATCACGACTGCGACGAGTACTGGCTGGTCTTCAAGGGAAAGGCGAAGGTGGTGACCGAGGGCGAGGCGTTCTACGTCAAGCCCGGCGACATCGTGTGCACGCGGGCCGGGGACGAGCACGACGTGATCGAGGTGTACGAGGACCTCGAAGCGTTCTGGTTCGAGGACGCCACGCCCGAGGGCGCCCGCGTCGGGCACCTGCACCGCGACGAGAGCAAGGCCGAGCGCCATCCCGTGCCCGCCCGGCCGCTTCCCCGGGACTTTCCCGAATGAGCGCCCCTCGTCGATACGTTCAGATCGGCGTAGGCGGCTGGGGGCGGCACTGGTGCACGGCCGTGCTGCCGCGGCTTCGCGAGCTGGGCCTCGCCGAGCCCGTTGCGGCCGCCGACGTCAACCCGGACGCGCTCGCACAGGCCAAGGCGCAACTGGGCCTCGCGGACGGCCGGCTCTACGCCTCCGCGGCCGATGCCGTCGCTGCCCACAAACCCGACTTCGTCATCATCGTCGTACCACCCGCCCGCCACGAGGAGATGGTCAAGCTCGCGGTGGCGCACGGATGCCACATCCTGTCGGAGAAGCCGATCGCCGACACCATGCCCGCCTGCTGCCGCATCTACCGTAAGGTCACGGACGCCGGGCTGAAGATGGCGGTGACCATGAGCCACCGCTTCGACCAGGACAAGCA
>CAZADC010000103.1:0-10036 GCA_964483755.1 uncultured Planctomycetaceae bacterium
CTGGACGCTGGTCAAGGAGAAGTACCCGCCGGGAACCGTCATCACGGGAACCGTGCGGAACATGACCAACTACGGCGCGTTCGTCGAGATCGAGGAGGGCATCGACGGGCTGCTGCACGTCTCGGACCTGTCGTGGACCCGCAAGGTCGGACACCCCTCCGAGATGCTCAAGAAGGGACAGGAGCTCCAGTGCGTCGTCCTCTCGGTCGACGAGGAGAAGATGCGCGTGGCGCTCGGGCTCAAGCAGCTCACCGAGGACCCTTGGCTGCGGCAGATTCCCGAGCACTACCTGCCCGGGCAGATCGTTCGCGGAAAGGTCACCAAGATCACCAACTTCGGCGTCTTCGTCGAGCTCGAGGACGAGCTGGAAGGGCTCCTGCACGTCAGCGAGATGGCCGATCACAAGGTCGAGAACCCGCAGGACGTCGTCGACGTCGGCGAGGAGATCGAGGTCAAGATTCTCCGCGTGGACACCGAGGAGCGGAAGATCGGGCTCAGCCTCAAGCGCGCCCAGTGGGCGGCCGAGGACGCGACCACCGAGGACGCCGGCGAGCCGAGCCGCCGCCGCGGCGGACTCGAAGGCGAAGGTGGACTGCTCGGGGAGGTCGGCGAACAGATTCTCCGGACCTCCAGCGAAGGCGGGCAGCAGGGCGAAGGCGAAACGCAGGCGTCCGAGGAACCGGGCGAGGAAGAATCTGCCGGCGAGGAATCCGACGTGGCGGAATCGGACGGCGAGGAATCCGAAGCCGAGGAGTCCGGCGACGACGAGACGGCCTCCTGACCGACCCGATCGGCGAGCGATACCGGGCGCGTCCCGGATGACGAAACCGACGCGGCGCCCTCCCGCCTGAATTCCGACGGCGGCGGACGCCGCGTCTTTCTATGCGCCCGGGAACGGACGCCGTCCCGACGGTTCGATTGACGGCCAGGTCGCACCGGGCCGGAAACGCGTCAATGAAACGCGCCCCGGCGATCGCTCGCCGGGGCGCCATAGCGCCCGCGATCCGGAACACGCGTCCGGGGCTCGCATCGCGGAACGTGCTATTTCGTTGTGGCTGCGACGCTGCGCCGCCGGTGCAGCGCCGCCCCGGCCGCACCGAGGACCATCACCGCCAGCGTCGCCGGCTCGGGCACCGAGTCCGGCGCCAGCAGATGACCGTCCAGCGCCCCGTCCGCCGGCGGGGCGTCCGGGTTGGCGTCGGCGAATCCGGCGTTGTAGACCGTATTGGCGTCGCCACCCGTGTTTCCGCACTTGGCGTAGAAGTCGTCCCACACGGGCGCGCGCGTCGAGAAGAACGTCACTGTTAGCGTCGTCCCGCTGGCCTCGTCGAACTTCAGACCGTGGAGCCCGCTGGCCGGCATGTTGGGGTTGCCGTTGCCCTCGCTGAAGTCCCCGACCTCCTGGGAATTCGTCGCACCGGTCAGGGCCGTGTAGTCGTCCTCGGTGAACGTGTCCGAGACGCCGACGATCATGTGGCTGATCGCCGCGCCCGGCCCGGGGGTCTCCAGTGTGTAGCTGTACTTCCACGGGAACCCCGGCTGGGAGCTGTCCGTGTCAGTGACGGTCCAGCTCAGCGTGACCGTCCCGCCGCCCCAGACCGCTCCGTCGGCGACGAGCCCGTCCGAGGCGTCCAACGGCGGCCCGTACGTCAGCGATCCGCTGTATGTAGCCGCGCCCGCGACGGCGGGCGAAAGCAGAATCAGCAGCACCGTTCTGGATATTGTGTTCGTGTTCATTTGCCGACCTCCTCCGGCCCTCTGCCGGGTGTCCTGTGTCCTCGGCACGCCCCATCAGGGTTTGTGCCTACCACAGCGTAGGACCCCTGACCGGCGATCCCCGTCGAAAACTGACAAATATCTGTGAATTTCTGCTCGCGTCTGATCAGGGCGTGTACGCTGACGATCCGTCGGTCTCGTCGGACGTGGAAACCGCCGGGCGTGTTCGTGCGTATCATGTTGTGACAGGGAGCTCAATCATGACACGAGCGATACGAACCTGCACAATCGCGGCCGCCGCGGCGCTGGGGATGCTGACGGTGACTGCGGGATGCGAGAGATCACAGGAGGCGCGAGCCATGGACCACGCCGAGCCGACGCAGCGTGCGATGGAAATGAGCGATTCGGAGCGGTACGAGAAGGCCACCTTCGCGGCCGGGTGCTTCTGGGGCGTGGAGGCGAAGTTCCGCCAGATCGAGGGCGTCCACGCGACGATGGTCGGGTACACCGGCGGCCACGTCGCCGACCCCACGTACGAGCAGGTCTGCTCGGACCGGACCGGTCACGCCGAGGCCGTCCGGGTCGTCTACGATCCGCAGCAGGTCTCCTACGAGGACCTGCTCGACGTGTTCTGGGCGGCGCACGACCCGACGCAGGTCAACCGCCAGGGCCCGGACGTCGGCTCGCAGTATCGCTCGGCGATCTTCTATCACACGCCCGGTCAGCGGAAGGCGGCCGAGGAGGCCAGGGAGGCGCTCGACGAATCCGGCCGATATCGCCGCCCGGTCGCGACGGAGATCGTCGAGGCGTCGGAGTTCTACCCGGCCGAGGAGTATCACCAGCGCTACCTGGAGAAGCGCGGGCGGTTCACGTGCAGCTCGACGATCCGCTGACGGTCGCGGCGGGCGATGGGGGGGCGCCGTTTCGTCGCGCGCTCGGAGGACGGTCTGCTATAATCGCGGGGCAATGGGACTTCTCACACGCAAACCGCCGTGGTACGCAGCCGGGCTGGCCTTCGAGTGCGTCGGGTGCGGCGGGTGCTGCGCCGGCCCGGAGGAGGGGTACGTCTGGGTGACCGAGCGCGAGATTCGCGCGATCGCGGCCCACCTCGACCTGGCGGTCGCGGAGATGGAGCGCCGCCACGTGCGGCGCGTCGGCGGACGCCGGAGCCTCGTGGAGCGGAAGGACAATCGTGACTGCGTCTTCCTGCAGCCGGACGGCAACGGCGGCCGGAAGTGCGCGATCTACCCGGTCCGCCCGCGCCAGTGCCGGACCTGGCCGTTCTGGGCAGTGAACCTGCGGGATCCCGGCGCCTGGGCGCTGGCGGGGATGCGCTGCCCTGGGATCAACCGTGGAGCGACCTACAACCTGGAGGAGATCGAGCGCCGACGACGCTCCACGCACGAGTAGCCCGACGCCCCGCGCCGCCCGCCATGCCGCCGACCACCCCCCAGACATTCTCCGACGCCGTCGATGCCTGCCGGCGCAGTCGGCCCCTGCTCTCGGACCTCGCTGAGCTCTACTGCGAGCTGGACGCCGAGATCCGTCGCGCCGGCGATGTGTGCCGGGCCTGCGGATCGTGCTGCGACTTCCGCGCTGCGGGGCATCGCCTGTTCGCCTCGTCGGGCGAGTTCGCGCTGCTGGTCGCCTTCGCCCCGCCGCCCGCGAACGTCCTGCCGCTCGAATGTCCCTATCTGGACGCCGGGCGCTGCACCGTCCGGGCGTGGCGGCCGCTGGGCTGTCGGACGTATTTCTGCGAAGGCGCCGGTCAGGGCCCTTCGCAAGAGCGCGGTGAAAGCTTCCACGCGCGAATCCGCCGCCTTCACCAAAGCCGTTGGGCCCCATACGCTTACGCCGAGCTGACCGCGGGCCTTTCGCAATTAGTTGCCTCTACTTGACTTATCGCAGATTCGGCGCTTGAATTCTGCTTGACCGGCGGGTAGCCCACGCCGTAGACTGCCTGAACAGACGTGAGGCGGTTCGGTGTGATGGACGTGCGGGTCGGGGCACGTTGTGGCAGAGTTCAGCTCCCGGCAACGTGCGAACGGGGGGCGCCGGCGGCGCTCGGTTGGCCGGTTGCTGCCGGAGGTCCTTTCGAGCAGGCAGGCCCTTTCGGGAGACCCCCGTGACCAAGAAGGATATCGTCCGACGCATCGCGGCCGAGCTGGACATCGACCAGACGCTCACCCGGAAGGTCGTCCAGAACTGCCTGGACACGATCATCGACGTGCTGACGACCGAGGGACGCATCGAGCTTCGCAACTTCGGCGTCTTCGAGGTCAAGACCCGCGCCCCGCGCAAGGCGCGCAATCCCAAGACCAACCAGGTCGTCCACGTCCCCGCCAAGCAGGTCATCACCTTCACGGCCGGGAAGAACATCTCCCGGCGCCTCCAGCAGGAAACGCCCGCGGCCGGCTGAACCTTGTTCCTGATGGGGTCTTCCATCTACGGCTGCCCGGCCGTGCGCGACATGATTTCGTGGCGCGAAATCATGTCGCACACAGAGCGGGAGAGAGTAGTGCGCAGAAAGTAGCTACGGCAGCCGACACCGCATGCGACGATACGCTTGCCCTGCAGGCGGCTGTCTCCCGCGGTCTCCTCTCTGCTTTCTTTTCCTTTTGGCATAAGACGCGAAAACAGGAATGCTTATCGGCTGTCACCAAAACATGTCGCACACGATCCGCCGCGCCGCCAACGTCGCCCTTGCTTTCAGCCGACGATGGCACGGTATGCTTGGTCGACCGATGTTCCGCCACGTCGCCGGACGGGCGTGAGCGCACAGCGCCGACGGAGAGGAAGGGCAGGGAGATGACCGCGCACGAACAGGCCATGCAGCAGCCCCTCGACGAGCTGACCGAGCAGGCGACGGCCGCGCTTGTGGAAGTGCTCGACCCGCTGGTGGAGTGGACGGCGAAGGTCCGTCCCGCCGACGGCACGCTCGGGCGGTTCCGATGGGCGATCGAATCGACGCGCCCCGCCAACGTCGCCGCCACGGCGTACGTTCTCGGCGGCCTGCGCCGCGCCGGCGTGCTGGATTGCGTCTGGACCGACGCCGACCGCCGCGCAGCCGTCAAGTGGATCCGCGGCATGCACGTCGGCGACGAGCAGTATCGTGACCCGGCGCTGATGGACCGCCCGACGCCGGGCCGGCCGAGCGACGAGCCCTGGCCGTCGCCGGCGATGCTCGGCGGCATCAACCAGTACGCCCGCAACGTGCTGCGATCCTGCACCGACGACGTCGACCGGCTCCCGCCGGACAGTCCGCCGCCCGGCTGGCCGCAGGCGGATGACGACCCGGCCGCCATGCTGGAATGGATCCGCACCCGCCCCTACCAGGAGAACGCCTGGGGCGCGTGCAGCCACGGCATGCGCATGGCGACCTACATGCTCCGCTGGCACAAGGAGGGGCGGATGCCGCTCCGGCCTCTCATCGAGGCAATCGATTTCTTCTATTCCATCCAGGACGCGGAGACGGGCCTGTGGGGCACAGCCGATCAGCCGAAGAACGTCCGCATCAACGGGACTTTCAAGCTCTTTCCGCTGATGCGCGAGAACCTGGACCTGCCCCTGCCGCACGCCGACCGGATCATCGACCAGGTGCTCGCCGAGTTCGCCCGCCCGGACTACGACGCGTCCGTCGGCGCGTGCGACGAGTGGGACAACTGGTACGTCGTCGCCCTCGCCCTCGACGAGGCGGGCGGACACCGCGACGAGGAGGTCCGCAGGACCGCCGCCTGGCGGATCATCCGCTCGCTGGAGATCTTCCGCCGCCGAGACGGCGGATTGAGCTACTGGCCGACCCACTGCATGACGGGCTGGATCGGCTTCGACATGGCGCCGCAGCTGCCCCAGGGCGACGCGATGGGCCCCGGGGTCCTGTTCGGCGGGCTGAACGTCTGCATTGATCTGCTCGGCCTGCACGCCGCCACGCCCTGGACCGGCCGCTGGCGCATGCGCGAGAAGGAGGACGAGCCGATCCGCCAGGCGATCCTGGCCGGCATGGAAGACCGGCCCTGAGCGCGGCCCGGCCGGTTGACACCCGATCCGGTGCACGTACGCTTGCCCCGACACGCATCGCTGCCCAACCCAGGACCGCCGCGCTGCAAGGGACTCAGCCCCGCTGACTGACCTTCACAAGGAGTCGTCCCCATGACATCCTCGAACAACGATACGCGTCTTGCCCGCGAGCAATGGGCGCTCGACACCGCCTGGCGATTTCACCTGGGCGAGACGGACCGCGCCCTGGATGACGACCTGGACGACAGCGACTGGGAGGACGTCCGCCTTCCGCACGACTGGGCGCTGGATTGCCCGACCGATCCGGACATGGACCAGGGCGTCCCGCAAGGCTTTCACCGTCGAGCCCACGTCGGCTGGTATCGCCGGCGCCTCCGCCTCGATCCCGAACCGGGCCGGCGGCATCTGCTCCGCCTGGACGGCGTCTATCGCCACGCCGAAGTGTGGATCAACGGCGAGTCGCTCGGGCTCCGGCCGTCCGGCTACGCGACGCGCATCCACGACGTCACCGAGCACCTTCGGGCCGACGGCGATCAGCTCATCGCGGTGCGGTGCGACAACACCGCCCACGACGCCGACCGCTGGTACTGCGGGGCGGGCATCTACAGGCGCGTATGGCTGACGACGGTCAGCGACCTGTCCGTCGCCCCGTGGGGCGTGTTCGTCACCACGCCCGAGATCACGTCCAAGAAGGCGACGGTGTCGGTCGAGGTCACGGTCCGCAACGACCGGGCCGACGCGGCCGAGGCGAAGATCGAGTGCGAACTGCTCGATCCCGACGGCAGCGTCTGCGGATCACTGTCACCCGGGAGCGTGCAGGTGCAAGCCGGTGGCCAGGCCGCCGCGACGCTGTCCGGCGAGCTTGTCGACCCGGCGCTCTGGTCGCCGGAGTCGCCGTCGCTCTACACGGCCCGGCTGCGGGTGCTTGCGGACGGCGCGGAAGTCGACCGCGTGTCGGAAACCTTCGGCGTCCGGCACTTCGACTTCAGCGCCGATGAGGGATTCATCCTCAACGGGACGCCCCGCAAGATGAAGGGCGTCTGCCTGCACCACGACCTGGGCTGCCTGGGCGTGGCGTTCTTCAAGGCCGGGTGGGAGCGCCGCCTCCGCCTGCTCAAGGAGCTCGGCTTCGATTCGATCCGCACGAGCCACAACCCGCCGGACCCGGGGCTGCTGGACCTGTGCGACCGGCTGGGGTTCCTGGTCATCGACGAGGCCTTCGACAAGTGGCGCGAGGGCTGCAGCGGCGAGCACTTCGAGGTGTGGTGGCGGGAGGACCTCGAGGCGATGGTCCTTCGCGACCGCAACCATCCCTCGGTAATCGTCTGGAGTGTCGGCAACGAGGTCGAGCAGCAGGGCACGCCGGAGATGATCGACATCTGCGCCCGGCTCGCCGGGCACGTCAGGTCGCTCGATCCGACCCGCCCGACCACCGTCGGCCTGCGTCCGTTCTGCAACATGCCGCAGGTGTGGCAAGCCCCGCCCGAGAAGAAGGCCGAGGTCGTCAAGGCGATCGGCCGGGCGGTGGACATCGTCGGCCTGAACTACCAGGACCAATGGTACGACGCCTACCGCCGTGCGATGCCGGAGCGGGTCTTCATCGCCACAGAAGCGTTCCACTTCTTCCAGCACTGCACGAACGCTTCGTGGGCGATGCACGCGGAGAACCCGTGGTTCGAGATGCACCAGGCGCCGCACGTGGTCGGGCAGTTCCTCTGGACCGGCATCGACTACCTCGGCGAGGCGACGCAGGGCTGGCCGGTGCGCGGCTGGATGGGCGCGCCCGTCGACAGCGCCGGGTTCGCCAAGCCGCGGGCGTGGTGGCATGCGTCGGTGTGGCGGAGCGAGCCGGTCGTCCGCGCGGCCGTGCGATTCCGCGAGCGGGACACCTGGGAGCCGGCCGACTGGAGCTTCCCTCCGCTGGTCGACCACTGGAACCTGCCCGTCCGGCCGGGGGAGGTGGTGGAGGTGTGGGTCTTCTCGAACGGTCACAGCGTGGAGCTGCTGCTCGACGGCGCCTCGAAGGGCAAGCGGATAATGGCGGAGTGCCCGAACCGCATCGCGTCGTTCTTCCTGCCCTGGGCGCCGGGGACGCTGGAGGCCGTCAGCTGCGACGAGGACGGCAACGAGCTGGCGCGCCACGCGCTGGCCACCGCCGGCGAGCCCGCGCGGGTCGAGTTGTCGGCCGACCGCCAGACGCTCCGCGCCGACGACCAGGACCTGGCGCACGTAACCGTGACGATTGTCGACGAGCACGGCGTGCGGGTTCCCCACGCGGACAATCCGGTCGGCGTCGAGGCGCTCGGGGCGGCGAGGCTGATCGGCATGGACAACGGCGACCTGCGCTGCCACGAGCCGTACCGAGCGATGCGGCGGTCGGCGCGCGGCGGGCGGTGTGTCGCCGTAGTGCGGGCCGGGCACAGTCCCGGACCCGTCACCGTGACGGCGATTGTTCCCGGTCTGCCGTCGGCGAACCTGGAGCTGCACGTCGTGCAGAAGTAATCTTGCCCGTGTGGTCGACCGGCGTCGGCGGCGATTCGTCCGGAGACACCGGGGCCTGGTGTGCGCCAAGCACACCGCCGGCTGCCTCCGATCGCCCCTGCTCGCGCTGACCTGGCGCGATCCGGGCTCCGTCCATCCGATCTCCTTCGCTTTGGGAAGGCCGGGCACTGCCATTGGCGTACGAAATCAGATCGGACTCGTCTTGAACGCGCGGAGGAGTCGATATATGCTTCGGCTGCGCCTCCCGGGACACGTACGGCGCGAGCGCCGAAAGGAGCGAACATGGGCGTACTGTGGGCGATCATCATCATCGTGGCGATCCTGCTGCTGTTCGGCGGGTTCCTGGTGGCCGTGTACAACAGCCTCGTGCAGAAGCGCATCCGCTGCCAGGAGGCGTGGAGCCAGATCGACGTGCAGCTCAAGCGTCGCTACGACCTGATCCCGAACCTCGTCGAGACCGTCAAGGGCTACGCCGCGCACGAAAAGGAGACGCTGGAGCGGGTGATCGCCGCGCGGAACCAGGCGGTCGGCGCCCAGGGCGTTCAGGAGCAGGCCGAGGCGGAGAACATGCTCTCCGGCGCGCTGCGGCAGCTCTTCGCGGTCAGCGAGGCGTACCCGAACCTGAAGGCGAACGAGAACTTCGCACGGCTGCAGGAGGAGCTGTCGAGCACCGAGAACCGCATCGCCTTCGCTCGCCAGCACTACAACGACTCGGTGGCGATCTACAACACCGCCCGCGAGAGCTTCCCCAGCAACATGGTGGCGAACATGTTCGGCTTCAAGCCGCGGGAGTATTTCGAGCTGGAAGACCCCGAGCAGCGCGAGGCGCCGCAGGTGCAGTTCTAGACGGTGCTGAACAGGCTCAGAGCGCGTTCCACGAACGCCGAGGTCATCCCCGACCATGCCGGTTGAGACGTTCCATACACTCATTGCGCGCAACAAGCGCAACAGCGCGCTGCTGATCGGCGGGTTCATGCTGTTCTTCGTCGGCATGGGGCTGCTGATCGGGTACGTCTGGGGCGCGGGGGAGATGGTCTTCGCCTTCGTCGTCGCCGGAATCGCGGCCGTCATCGCGTTCGTCCTGACGCTGGCGAGCTACTTCGGCGGCTCGTCGGCGCTGCTGGGCATGAGCCGCGCCAAACAGATTACGAAGGAGGACGACCCGGAGCTGTTCAACGTCGTCGAGGAGCTGAGCCTGGCGGCCGGGACTCCCGTGCCGAAGATCTATGTCATTGACGACACGGCGATGAACGCGTTCGCCACGGGGCGCAACCCGAAGCACGCCGCCGTGGCGATCACGAAGGGGCTGCGCTCGAAGCTGAAGCGCGACGAGCTGCAGGGCGTGATGGCCCACGAGCTCAGCCACGTCCGCCACTACGACATCCTGTACGCGATGCTGATGGCGGTGATGGTCGGCACGCTGGTGATGCTGTGCGACGTGTTCCTGCGGAGCCTTTGGTTCGGGGCGGGTTCGCGCGGGCGCTCGCGACGGCGCAGCGGCGGCCAGGGAGGAGGCGCTGCGCAGCTCGTCCTGCTGATCGTCGCGATCGTGCTGGCGATCCTGGCGCCGATCCTGGCGCGGATCATCCAGATGGCGCTGTCGCGCCAGCGGGAGTACCTCGCGGACGCCGGGGCGGTCGAGCTGACCCGCAACCCGTACGGGCTGAGCGACGCGCTGGCGAAGCTCGCCGGCGACGACGAGGTGCTCGAGGTCGCCAACCGCGCCACCGCGCCGCTGTACATCGTGCATCCGATCAAGAAGTTCGAGGCCCGGTCGCGGGACATCTTCCGGACCCACCCG
>CAZADC010000104.1:0-8804 GCA_964483755.1 uncultured Planctomycetaceae bacterium
CGCGGTCTCCTCTCTACTTTCTCCTTTCCTCCTGGCGTAAGACGGGGAAACAAAAGCGCTTATCGGCTGCCACCAAAGTATGTCGCACACATTGCGGCATGGCCGGCGCAGCGCAACATCGCAGCGGGCTGCGGCCGATCAGTCCTCCTCGCCCGGCTTCCAGCCGACCCGTTCGGCGACGTTCTCGAAGTCGAAATACGCCTCCAGCGCCCGCATCTGCTGCATCTGCGACAGGTACCTCGAAACGGTCGCGCGGTCCATCCGCTGTCCCGTCGACGCCTCGAACTCGCTCCGCACCGGCGGGCGGTATCCGATCCGCTCCATCACCGCGACAGACCGCCGCGGCGGAATCTCCAGCAGCTTCACGGCCGGGGAATCGCCCGGATACGGCGGCTCGACGTCCTCCGGCGCCAGCTCGAACACCTGCCGGATCAACCAGCCGCGAAGCTCCGCGTTCGGCATCGCGAGCGTCGGCACGACCGACCAGGCGATCGGACCCCAGGACAGGCGCTTGCGGGCGAACGGTTCGGTGACGGTCGTCTCCATGGACGCCTTCTCGGCGGCCGCCTCGAGCCCCCGCTCGCGCGCGTCGTCGGCAATCTGCTCGGCCCGGGCGACGGCAAGATCAAACGCCGCCTTGAGCTTCAGGTCTTCCACCACCTGCTCGCGGATCTCGGGTGTCAGCGCGTCCGGCACGTGGGCCGGCGTCGCCCCCGCGAGGCGCCAAAGCAGGCGTCCGCCGTCGCCGCCGGCGACGTACATCGCCTGCCCGTCGTCGCCGATCCGGATCAGCACCGGCTCGCGGGTGTCGCCCACGAGGGATTCGGCGTGGAACGCCAGATAGCCGAGCGCGCGCCCGCCCCGGGCGGCCGTCGCAGCCGCTCCAAGCACCGGATGCCCGCTCAATTCGCTCGCTGTCAGGGGCTCGGTCATTCCGGCGACCAACGGGAAGCTGTCGAGCCCCGCCCTGCCGCCGTCGGCGAACAGCGCCGCGGGCAGCCCTTCGCACCGCCGCCAGCGGACAAGCGGCTCGACGGCATCCGTCGCCGGCTGCGTGGCGGCCGGGCCGAGGATCTGCGTCGTAATCTCATCCAGCGCCTCGCCCAGGGGAACCGGTTCGTTCCCCTCGATCGTCACGCGGACGCCGGGGTCGATCGTCACGTCGCCCTGCTCGCCCCACGGATAGCAGATCTCCACACCCGCCGCGTCGGAGACACGGCGCATCGCGTCCTCGAGCGGGAGCGACCTGATCCGGACCGACACGGGCTCGTCGAGGATATCCCCGGCCGGGCGGGTCATCTGCTCGCGCGCCCACTCGTGGGCGGTCGAATCGCCCTCGCCCTGCTCGTCGTACTGCTCGATCGCCTGCTGCGCGTCGCGAAGGAGTTGCTCCATCCGCCGCGCGACCGCCTGGGCGGAGAGCTTCTCGACGATCTGCGGACGGGCCTCGGCGAAGCTGAGCTGCACCTCGCGCGTCTCGCGTACACGCGGCGTGATGACGTCCTCGTCCGACGCGGCCGGCGCCGTCGCCGGCTGCGTCTCGACCGCGACGGTCTCGACGAACTCGTCCTTGTGGTCCAGGTAATACCGTAGCGCCTCGCGCTCGCCCGGGCGGGCGACCCGCGCGATCGGTTCGCGGCGGATCTGCAGGTACTGCAGCTCGACCTTGTCCGGCTGGCGGTATCCGAAGCCGAAAGAGTCGGGTCCCTCGAACTCGCCCGGCAGCCGGTCCTTGTATTCCTCGAAGTGCATACGGACCTGCTCGTCCTCGGCGTCGACGTCCTCGACGAACTTCAGGAAATCCTCCGCCTTCACGGTCAGCAGGCGCAGGTTGATCTCGGCCGTCAGGTCGCGAAAGACCCGCCGTACCTCCTGCGGCGACGGCGGGGCCGCGACGTTCGACCGCTCGAAGGTCCGGTGAACCGCCAGCCAGTTGGCGATGACCGAGCGGAACTGCTCCTCGGTTATCTCGCGCTGCTGGCGCAGCTCCGACATCCGTCCCTCGTAGGCGGCGCCGGTCAGCCCGATGCCCTCCAGGAAGGCCTCGACGTCCGCCTCGGTGACGACCACGTCGTTTCGCTCGGCCTGTCGGCGAAGCGCGGCGTACGCGACGGCAGCGCTGTCCTCGTTGTCCATCAGTCGGAGAAACGCCGCATCCGTCGGCCAGGGGTTGAAGTACATCCGCCGCGGGTTGCCGAGTCCGACGACGCTCGCGAGCATCTGCAGCTCACTCCCCGCGGCCGCCAGGTCGCGCGCGGTGATCTCGCCGTACTTCGTCCGTCCGACGACCTCGTCTCCGGGGTCGTGGCTGAAGATCGCCTGGAAGCCCTGGAAGCCGATCAGGAAGCTGACCATCAGGACGGCCATGACAATGATCACGACGCGCTGATGTCGTCTGAAGAACGCAAAGGCCATGGGTGCTCCTTCGTAATGGCGGTGTCATTCACGTCGGCCGAAGCCGAACGCGCAATGATAAAGTCCAGCGGGACTTTTGCAAGCAGTGACGGGCGGGCAAGTCAAAGGGCAATGAGCAGCAGGCAATGGGCAATGGGAGGAAGCAGGAGGAGCAGCCGTTCCCACCGCCCGCGCAGCACGACGGCCGGGAGGACCCGGAAGTCCGGATCGCGCCCGGCCGTCATGGGACGCCGGTCATGCCGGCGTCAGGCCGTGAGTTGCCCGCGGCTCAGTCCAGCGGACGGCTGCAGCGGATGTCGTCGTACGCCGTCGCGCCGGTCCCGAAGAGGAACCTGCTGGCGCTGAGGATCGCCGGTCCCGGCGCCTCGCCGATGCCGAAGGCGTCGCCGTGGCAGCGGAGCGTGCCGACCGCCTTGCCGTCGATCTTCAGCGTGACCTGCCCATTCGCCCAGGTCAGCTCGAACTCGCGCCAGCCCGCGGTCGCCGGGGCGGAGACGGACTTGATCTTCTCCTTGTCCTTCGCGCGGACCCGGCGACCCTTGCTGTCGACGGTCACGTCGTTCAGGTCGCTGGTCATCTCGACGGTCGGACCTTCCTGCGTGCGGTTGACCTTCACCTGCACCAGCCCCGCGCCCAGCAGCGTGCCCTGCACGCCGTCGGCGAGCTTCGCCTGGAAGGCGAGCGCCCCTGCGCTGTCGGTCAGGTGCAATCGCGGCCAGAACAGCACGTTCGGCTCGATCCCGCCGCCTTCGGCGCCGCCGAGGACGGCGATCTGCTCACCGCGGGAGCGGCCTCCGGCGGGCTGGAAAACCTCGCATCCGAGCGCCTCGTCGGCGACGGGCTCGCCGTCGTCGAACGTGGCGACGAACGTCTGGTCGCCGGAGAGCTTCTCGCGCTGGACGAGCTGCACGGCCACGAAGTCGCGCTTGAGCACCGGAATCGCCAGCCCGCCGCCGCTCCAGGCCATCTGCTCGCCCGTCTCGGCGTTGACGGCGATGGTGCGCCCCTTGTCGAGGCCGAGCTTGCCGAAGTCGATCTTCAGGTCGACCGTCTGGTCCTGGCGTGCGGTGTTGACCACCCAGACCAGCGAGCGATCGGGCTGCTTGTGGACCGACGCAATGCATTCCGGCGTGTCCGTGCTCACCGGGCAGTCGTCCTTCCAGTAGCCGATGAACTCGACGTCCGCCTCGTAGAAGCGGGCCTCCTGCGCCATGATCTCGTACCAGCGGACCTGCTCGGGCAGGACGTCGTGGGCCATCACCCATCCGACGAACTGGTGGGTGTGCTTCGGCTCCCACTGCGTGGCGTGGCGCTGCGACTGGCACATCACCGTCATCGCGCCGCCGGCGGTCTTCGCCGAGGCGATCGCCCGCATCCGCCCGGCCGGGAGCACCTCGATATAGTCGTACTCCAGGTTGGTCGGCTCGACGTTCTCGCCCTCGAAGAAGATGTCGCCCCACCACGCGAAGTAGGCCGCCCCGGAGCTGATGTGCATCCACAGGTTCGGCTCGGGCACGCCGTTGGCGTAGTACATCTTCTTCATCCGCTTGTAGTACTCGCGCAGCCCGAGATAGCTGTAGCCTCGCTGGAGCTGTCCGTCGTCGCGGATGTACGCCCCGCCGGTGAGGAAGTTGTCCTCCAGGGCGAGGTAGTTCTCGTCGATGTACAGCCCGCGCATATCGCCCTCGCGGACCCACCGCTGGTAGTGCCACACGCGGAAGCCCACCGGGCCCTCGCCCTGCGTGGTGTTGCCGTTGCTGCGGTTGCCCGGCGTCGAGCCCCAGTCCACGACCAGCTCGGGGAACTGGTTGCCCTCGTAGTCGCGGTAACGGGCGATGGCGTGGGCGATCGAACCCGGGCACGGCCGATGGTTCGTGTCCTTCGGCCAGCGGGAGAAGCCGGCGCGGGACTTTTCCATGCTCCACGGGTACGGACTGCAGTAGTAAGGCCAGAGCACCGCCCAGTCCGCGCCGTCGGTGAACCAGAAGTAGGTGTTCTTCGCGCTGGGCAGGTTGGTGGTGCCCTGGTTGCAGATGATCGTCCGCCAGCCGTCGGGAAGCGGACGGGAGGGAAACGTCTGGTAGCCGTAGGTCAGCTCGGTCGGCTCGGTGAGCTCGGACGGCATCTCGATGAAGTTGACCCGCAGTGTTACCTTGCCGTCCTTGCGGATGATCTCCTGTGTGGGCAGGGACTTGTCGTCGTCGGTGATCCAGCCCTTGTCGTTGTCGGCGAGCCAGACGAACGCGCGGTCGCTGTTGGTCAGCCAGACGTACGGCACGAAGTCGCCGATGAGCATGCCCGAGGCCGTCTGCTGACTGGACCAGTACTCGGGCGTCACGTCGTGGACCGCCGCCCATCCGCCGGAGGTGGTGCAGAAGTGCGTCGCCTCCGACTCGGGCAGGACGACCTCGAGGTAGAGCTTGTCCACCTTCGCCGACTCCCCGGCCGGGGCGATCGTCAGGTCGCTCAGCGCGAAGCCGTCGAAGTCGTACCTCGTCTTCGCCGAGAGCTTCAGCCCGGCGCCGGACCCCTCGCCGGTCAGCGTGACGTGATCGTCGACCTGGCGGGCGAGCTTCGGCGCGCCGGCGGCGATCTCGGTCTTCTTGCCGTCGGCGACGGCAATCAGGCGCATCGAGTCGATCTGGTCCGTGCCGCCGTTGTCGACCTTCTCCAGCAGCCCGAGCCCGTTGACCCGCATGTTGCGGTTCCACACGCCCACGGTGCGGTTCTCATAGGTCACGGGCGTCCAGGGCGGAATCACCTCGTCGCTTACGCCGACCTTGTTGTCCATCCACTCGAACTGATAGCGGATGAGCTTGACCTCGTCGGTGGCCGTCTTGAGCACGTTGCCGTCGGCGTCCATGACGGCGACCTCGACGTTGACGGTCTTGTATTCCTTCTCGGGCAGAGGCTTGAGCGGCTTGGGCTCCTTGCCCTGCTTGATGAGCTTCTGGTTCTCCTTCTCGATGTTGGCGTTCTGACGCCTGATGTACGCGACCTTCCGGGTGTCCCAGACCGGCTCGCGGACCTTGTCGAGAATCATGTGCCCGTTCGAGTAGTAGTTGCGGAAGACGGGCATCTCGCCTTCCTGCAGCACCTTGCCGCTGGCGGGATCGGTCACCTTCAGCACCGCTTTGGCGACCTCGTCGCGCTGCGGCAGGTCGATGATGTCCGCCTTGGCCATCAGCACGTCGTTCTCGGGCCCGTACATGGCGTTGACGGCCAGCTCGGCCGGCGGCGCGGCGTTGTCCGGGCGCTTCGGCGTTTCATGCACGAAGCCGTTGACGTTGAACGGGAAGCTCTGGCGGAAGATATCCTTCCCGTCGCCGGTCGTCGCCGACAGCGTGAAGTAGCCTTCCTTCATCGCCGTCACGTCACCGCTGAGGGTGAACTCCTTCCGCTCGTTCGCCTTCAGCGAGAAGTGCTTCCGGATGATCTTGTCGTCGTCGGCCGGGAGGATTTCCTTCTGGATGCGCATCAGGACGTCGATCTCGGCCGGGGCGCCTTTGGGCGCGACCACCGCCATCGGGAAGTCGAACTTGCCCGTAAAGATCGAGGTGACGTTGTAGACCTGCAGCAGCGCCGTGTCGTCCATGAAGTGGACCTTCGGGTGCTGCGGGATCTCGCTGAACGCCTGCGTGACCGACCAGGACGCCTGCGCCCGCGGCTGGGTGCCGGGGGCGGTCCGGCAGATGAGGAACCGCCACACGTCGCCGCCCTCGATCGTCTCGAACCCGAAATCCTCGATCGGGATCGACGCCTCGATGATGTAGCGATCCTCGTTCTCCGTGACGCCGAGCGTCCAGTCGCCCGACCAGCCCATCGCCGAGTACCCGCGCGACGGGATGTTCCGCACGTCCTGCACGGCCGGGAAGGTGTTGATGATGTTCTGGTACGTCTCCGGCACGGGGGTCGGCGGCGTGACCCAGATTTCGATCGACGAGTCGCCGAACGAGTAGTCGTCGTTCTCGCGCGCCGTCTTGCGCAGGCGCCACTCGTTGTTCCCTCGCGTGCAGTCGACGGCGAAGTAGAGCTTCTCGTCGTCGAAGCCGATGCTCATCGTCGTCGCGGCCTCGAGCATCTTGTGGCTGAAGACGGTCATCATGCCCGAGGTCGTCAGGGCGCCGTCCCACTCCCCTTCGGACAGCTCGCCGTCGATGGTGGGCGCCTTGTCCATCCGGCGGGCGGTGAACTCGCCGACGGGGATGCGGACCTTGCCGGAGGCGGCAAGGGCGGGCGCGACGGCGGACAGCAGAACGGCGATGCCGAGCACGGCGGCGATGTGACGATGCGATGCGGCTTTCATGATCGGGTATCCTTCCTCAGGGATCGTGGAGCCGGTCCGGCGCTCTGTCAGACCGGCGAGAACAGCGAATGTCAGGTCAGTCTATCCCCTGCGCGTCCGAACGTCCAGCCGCCCTTCCGGGAAGCGCAGAGTTCCACGGGCACGGTGCGCCCGGTCAAGCACCCCCCGCGCACGCCTGTCGGAGCGTCCCGGCCCTTCACACAGCTCCCGCGCGTCTACCGCCCGGCGCTCTCGTAGCCGAACGTGCGGAACAGTCCGCCCGTCTCGCGTGCGATGTCCCGCATCGTCTCCCGCGCCGACGGGCCCGCATCGCCGAACAGCGTCGTGTTGATCATCACGGCGTCGGCGGCGCTGCGTCGCTCGATCAGCCGGATTACGGCGGCCGGGTCGGGAAAGTCCGCGTCCGTCAGGAGATACATCAGCCTGCCGCGACCGGGCGGCGAGTCGGCGAGCACGTCGAACGCCCTGTCGACCGCGGCGAGCGGATCGGTCCGCCCACGGGCGCGGACGTCCATGAGGAATCTCGCCGTCAGGAGCTTGTTCGGGCGGTCGGCGGCGGCGAGCCGGCGGGCCTTCGGCTCGAGCGGCTGACCTTCGGCGAAGAGGATTACGTGGAAGCGGTGGGTGTCGTCAAGCCGCCCGATCGAGTAGAGCAGCTCCCGGCGTACGAGATCCCACACGCCCCGGGCGGCCATTGAGCCGCTGCAGTCGATCACGTACACCACGTCGCGGGCGCTGCCGGGCGGCGGAGGCGGGAAGGGGTCGTCGCCGCCGCCGTCCGCATCCGTCAGGGACCCCTCCGTCGGAACCCCGTCGATCCCGATCAGGTCGACCGGCCGATCCGTCACCGTGTCCGAGTCGATCAACGACGCCGTCCGCGGGCGGTCGAGCGATCGATTGCGCATCGCCTCGTCCAGGTCCGTCCGCTCGGCCGGGTCCGTGTCCATGGGGCGATACGTCACGGACGGGCTTTCGATATTCGGCCCGAGAACGCGGACCTCCGGCGCCTGCCGGGTGCGGACGATCATGAACACGAACGCCATGATGAGGAACAGCCCGACGTGGAACAGCCCGCTGAGCACCCAGGGCATCAGCCGTCCTGCAGCGGCGACCACCCCCGCGTCATCCGGCGGGTCGGCGGGGATCGCACAGTGGGGGCAGAAGAGTGAACCGCCCACGCGGGAAAGCGGATTGCCGCACCGTTCGCAACGTGCGCTGCTGGCCATGAGTCATCTCCCTTCCGCTGGGGCCCGGAGGCCGGTGTGGGGACGCGGGCACGCGCCCGCTGACGCAGGCGGCCGCGTCGACACCTTGGACGCGCGAACGTCGCGAGGGTTCCTCGTCGGCGGTCGGCGCGTCGGGGCGCCGGGGCAGCCACTTCGGCGTGACGGGCCGGGACGCTCGCGGGCGTCCGACATGGGCCCGCTCCGGCGGGCGCGATCGCCCGTCCGGGAGGTCGGCGTCAGGCCGGAATCGAACGAGCCCGGCCGTCCGCCGATGAACACCCTAATTGTAGCGCCACGACGGACCCGCAACCAGTCATTCATCGGACCGTTTTCGCGCGTCCGAGCGTGATTGCCCTGCTCCGGTCGTAGGACCCCGCCCGGCGAATGCCGGCTTCAATTGCTCAGGAGACTTCTGTATCTCTCTGTGACACAGTGATTTGGGGCACTTTGCGCTTGACGAATTCCGGAATCACCATATACTCGGGGCTTGACAGCTGCCACACGAGTCGTCGCACCGTCAGGAGCGCCGAGGAGAGCCGGCGACCGGTGCGGCGAAGGAACGTTCACAAGGAGGACGTGCCATGTTCAGGGCAGGCGTCTTGTTCACCGCGATCGTCTGTACGGTTCTGCTTGCATTCCCGGGTTCCGCCAAGGCCGTGGGTGGCGGCGGACCGGGCGCCTACGGGATGCTCCCCTACGCCTGGATTCACGCGGGCGGCTATGAGACCGACACGCGGGTCCTGTATGACGAGGAGACGTACGACTGGACGTGGGGCGGTCCGCCGGTGGTCGGCACGGCCTACGCGCTGGGCGACGTGCAGACCGACGAGTCCGGTCTCGCCAAGGCGTCGTCGCAG
>CAZADC010000104.1:8814-10023 GCA_964483755.1 uncultured Planctomycetaceae bacterium
CTCAACTACCACGACCCGTACGAGGAAGGGGCGCTGTCCATCGGCGCCGACGTGGAGACCTGGAAGCCGTTCGTCGTAGAATCCGACACCTTGTCCGATGGAACGCCCGTCGACGTCACCCTCGAGATCGGCTACGACGGCACGCTCCAGGCGCTGGAAGGCATCGAGGGCGAGTACTGCTACGCCTTCGTCAGCGGCGAGCTGACGCTCTATGACGAAGCGGGAAGCCCGATCGCCTACCGCACCGGCGATGCGGAAGTGGAATGCGAACTGACCGGCGGGAGCTGGACGTTCCTCACCGAGGACTATGACGACTGGGACGGGCTGCTGGCCGAAGGCGTGGACGGGAACAATGACCCGATCTACTCGATCGACTACGTCGACCAGATCGACTTCACGGCCGAGGTGGGCGGCAAGTACTGGCTGTACTTCGACCTCGCCACCAGCGCCAACAGCTCCTCGATGGCGCCGACCTACGATTTCGCCCAGAGCGAGACGTTCGCCAAGGCGGATTTCTCCAACACCGGCTCGTACACCCTTACCAGTCCGTCCGACGTCAACTTCGTCATGGTTCCCGAGCCGGCGTCCATGGCGCTGCTGGCCGTCGGTGGGTTGGCGCTGCTGCGCCGCCGCAGAAGCTGACATCCTCTTCCCCGGAACGCACCGCCCCGCGATCGTCCCCGTCGCGGGGCGTCTGCATGCGCTCCGCGCGGCGCGATTGACCCTTCCCGCGGCATCGCGTATAAACGTCCGCTTGCATCGGGCTCGCCCGAGCGCCCTCGCCGGGCGTGCAGGTCGGCGGCCCGAACGGTTCGATCTCCGCAAGCGGTGAATGCATGCGAAACTTCTGGCGATCCCTGCGATACCTCAAGCCCTACCGGCGGACGCTGGCGATTTCGGTCGTCTGCGTCCTGTTCATCAGCGTCCTGTGGGGCGGCGGGCTGGGGATCGTCCTGCCCGTGATGAAGGTCATGGTCGCCCCCGAAGGCCTGCACGGGTGGATATACAACACCATGGCGTCGGACCGCATCGAGGCCGACTTCGCACAGCAGCCGCTCGACCCGCCGAAGGAAATCGCCGGAAAGCCCTTTTCAAGAAAGCTTTACATCCAGCGTGCGCCGGAGGGTGACCTCGCCTACGAGTCCGGGCTGCGGCTCAACGAGTGGATCGTCGGGCTCGACGACGGCCGGGCGGAGCATGCCGTCATCG
>CAZADC010000105.1:0-10007 GCA_964483755.1 uncultured Planctomycetaceae bacterium
ATGATCATCGACCTGCTGCGCAACGACCTCGGGCGGGTCTGCGAGTACGGGACCGTCCGCGTCACTGACCCGCGCCGGCTCGAGACGCACCCGACGGTCTTTCATCTCGTCGGGACGGTGACGGGGGAGCTTCGCCGCGGCGTCAACCCCGCCGAGCTGCTGCGGGCGACGTTTCCCGGCGGGTCGATCACCGGAGCGCCGAAGATTCGCGCGATGGAGATCATCGACGAGCTCGAGCCGGTCGCCCGCGGCCCGTACACCGGGTGCGTCGGGCACGTCGGCGCCGACGGCGACGCGACGTGGAACATCGTCATCCGCACCGTCGTCTGCGACGGCGGCGACGCCCACGTGCAGGTCGGCGGCGGGATCGTGGCCGACTCGACGCCCGACGGGGAGTACGACGAGACGCTCCACAAGGCCCGCGCCCTGCTGGAGTCGATCAAGATGGCGCGCGGCGGTCGCTGACGTCACGGCCGGACGCAGCCCGACCACCATACCGATCGCCCTCGTGAGCATCCGGTTCCGCGGCAAGTGCGTTGCGTGTATGCTGGGGGCGTGAAGGTCTTTCCGATGATGCTGGACGTTCGCGGGCGGCGTTGCGTGGTCGTCGGCGGCGGACGGGTGGGCGTCCGCAAGGCGGCCGCCCTTCTCGATGCCGGCGCGGACGTGACGCTCGTGGCCGAGTCGATCGCCGAGGACGCGCCCGACGGCGCCGAGCTTGTCACTCGCGCCTGGCGGCACGGCGATCTGGACGGCGCGGCGCTTGTGTTCGCCTGCACCGACGATCGCGCCGCCAACGTCGCAGTCGCCGCCGAGGCGCGGCGCCGCGGCGCGCTGGTCAACGCGGCCGATCAGCCCGACGACTGCGACTTCCACCTGCCCGCCTGTATCCGCCGTGGGGACGTGGTGGTCGCCGTCGCGACCGGCGCCTCGGCGCCGGCGCTGTCGGGGGAGCTTCGCGATGTGCTGGCGCCGCACGTGCCCGAGCGGATCGGCGAATTCGCGGCCGCGCTGGCCGATCTTCGCGACGAGCTCCGCTCGCGCGTCGACGACCCGCACCGCCGGCACGAGATCATGCGCGTCCTCGCCGGCGCATCGTCCTACGATGTGTTCGTCCGGGACGGCCCGGCCGCGCTGCGTCGCCGCCTGCGCGAGACGTTGGACGAGACCTGAGCGCGGTCCGGGAGAACTGCGGGTACAGCAGGTCGGGATCGCCGCGCGAAGGGCCCGTCACGCCGGGGACGAGTCGGCTGCGTGCCCGCCGCGTGCTCCCGGTCGATGGCGCAGATGAAGCGCGGTGGGCTTCCCAGGTCGCCGCGTGACACCGGGCAGATGGCGCGGTGCCCTGGGAAGGACACCGCGCACGCTCTTGGGGCGTCCGGGAAGGGCACCGCGCACGGTCTTGGCAGATGAAGCGCTGCGTGCCCGCCGCTCGCCCGGCAGAGGCTATCCGGGGTGCTCGAACGTCATGCGTTTCGCCTCGACGCCGCCGATGGCATTGAGGGCGTCGGACAGGGCGTCGATCCGGTCCGGCTCGGCCTGGATCTCCAGGAGGATCAGCCCGTTGGGGTCGTCGCCGCCGTCGATGTCGTGCAGCCCCAGGCGGGTCTTGATGAACCGCCCGTATTCCGTGAAGAGCTTCTGTACCTCGACGGCCTCGGTCAGCCGGTTGTCCAGGTGCACGCCGAGAATCGTGTGCGGGCCCATGCGGGTCTCCTTCATTCGGGTTCGCGTGGGAAGGTGATCTCCCGGCCGTCCAGGCCGTGTCGCCGGCAGTGCTCGCAGAGCAGGTGCGTGTAGGCCTCCATGATGCGTTCGCCGGTCAGCCCCAGCCGCTCGCAGACGGCGTCGATCGCCGCCTCGTCCGCACCCTCGACCTCGACGAACGTCCCCAGCAGCGGGAGCTCGTCCAGTTCCACGCGGCAGTCGTCGAGGCGGTAGCTCGTCCGCCGCTTCTCGATCCGCATGGCCGGGGGCAGCCCCACCGCCGAGAGAATCCGCTCCACGGCGTCGGCGTCGGCGACGTCCGTCTCGATCTCCGGGCGGACCTTCACGTTCCGCCCCGTGCGGCGCGGGCCCTTGTACGTCAGGCGTGCCCGCCGCTCGCCGCCGTCGACCGGTTCGCGCACCCGCAGGCGCAGCCCGCGGTCCGACTCCCGCAGGCGCGCGTCCTCGGCATCGAAGTAGACGTCAGTGATCCGCACGTCCTCGATCAGCTCGGCCGACGCGTCGCGAAGGCGTCGCAGGACGTCGTCGTGATCGGCAACGCGGAGCTTGGCTTCCTGCTCGTCCGGCATGACGGCATTCTACCGCCGCGGCGCCTCGCGTGACAGGCGGAAGCGGCGCCCGCCGCACGGCTGTGCCGGCGCTCGACCGCATTGTGTCGCCCCTTCAGGGCTCCTCTATGAGCGGCCCGTTCCCGGGGCTTCGGCCGCTCGCAAGCTCGCGGCCGGGCGCCCCGGGCTTGCCCATACCGGCCTTTCAGGCCTTGAAGCAGCGCCCGCCGGTCGGCTCGTGCATCCGCTGTCGACGCACCGGTCCTGAGGATGTCGCTTGTCGCTGCGACGGCCCTGAAGAAGGGGCCGGATGACAACAGCCCTCCTTGTCGCTGTACTGGCCCCGGAGGGGCCGGATGACTCAGCCCAGGGCAAGGCCGAAGGCCGCAGCCCTGGGATCCAGACGGACACAACAGGAGCCCTGAAAGGGCGACATCCCGAAAAGGTGACACGATGCGCGCGCCTGCGCTCCACCATCGAGGCGGGACCGTGCGCCCAGCGGCGCTCAGGAGTCCTGCGACCGGTCGCGGCCGGGCCTTCGGCGCCCCCACCCGAACACGCGAATCGGGTAGAACAGGCGCGGCGCGACGGCGTTGTAGACGTTTCCGCGCATGGTCCGCAGCATGTCCCTGACGCGACCGGCGCCGGGATCCGGCATACCGATCAGCCACCCGATCGCCGCGATGCGGAACACGCCGGACAGCAGGAACGTGGCGTGCCAGTTGTTCCACAGGAACGGGCCGACCACGATCGGCTCGGCCTGGAGGAACTGAAGTGACTGCGCGACGCTCCCGCCGACGATGCCCCCGACCACGCCGCCCAGGCTCATCAGCACCGCCGAGGCGGCCACGAACTTGCTGCGCCCCTGCCCGTCCGAGAAGCCCAGCATGATGCCCGTCTGCGCCAGGCCGACGCCGGTCCAGAACCACCCGCCCAGCGCCGCGGCGCAGACGGCGCCGAGGTACGCCCCGGCCGGCGTGTCGGCCGTCACCCAGACCCAGTCCGACCGGCCGACCAGCGGGCCGACGAGCCCCGCGAGCCAGTTGGCGGCGGACTCGACAAACGCCGGGTGCGGCGTGTGGCGGGCAATCAGGAACCACGGAATGATGCTGAGCACCGTGCCCATGGTCGCGATGATCAGGATCGGACGCCGACCCCAGCGGTCGATCAGCCGTCCCCATACCTGCGCTGCGACAATGCCGCTGACGGGACTGACGATCAGGAACAGCACGTTGGCGGCCAGCATGCTGAAGCCCAGGTTGTCCATCGCGTTGCGCCAGAAGAACCACATCCCGACCGACGTGACGAACGTGATCGTCATCCCGTAGAGGACGTAGTGGCGGAAGACGGCGTCGCCGAGCGGTTCGACGAGGGTCTGGCGGACGAGCGAGCCGCCCGCCCGGAGCCCGTATCCCGCGAGACGAAGCGGCGAGGGGCGCGTCGGGCGGGGCACGTCCACGCGGAAGACCGGCGGAAGGTTGTCGCGCGAGGGCATGACGTCCCGCAGGGAGCGGAACGCCAGGATGTCGCCCGCCCCGAACAGTGCTCCGACCACGAACAGCCCGCAGATGACGTACAGCAGCCGCGGCTGGGCGGCAGCGGTCATCGGCGCGCCCTCGACGGTCGCCGCGTCCAGCAGGACGCCGACCGCAATGACCACAACGATGCGGATCGGCTCGGTCCAGCGAATGCGCGCCGCGAAGTAGCGCCCGCGGATACGCCGCGGGATCAGGTCGCCCATCCAGGTCAGCCACGCCGGCGTGGACAGGGACGCGGCGAACCAGCTGATCGCCAGGATCGCCAGCGTCGCCAGCACGGCGCCGCCGGAGGGGATGCTCAGCGCAAGCGGCACGGCCGCCAGGGCGACCCACAGCAGGCGGTGCACCGTCCCGCAGTGGAGAAACTGGAACTTCCGCAGCCCGGTCTGCTCGATCAGTACGGAGGCGACCACCTGCCCGAATGTCGCGATGAACGGCAGCGCGCCGAGGATACCGAAGTGGATGTCCTCGAAGCCGAGCATCTCGGCGAAGTTCTTCATCTGCGCCCCGGAGACGCAGACCATCCACACGACGCCGAGCATCCACGCGCCGGTAACCACGCGCAGATAATGGCGCAGCTGGCGCCCGCGGACGCTCAGGGCGGGCAGCACCTCGTAGGATTGGCGCCTCCAGGGCATGGCGCTGTAGTCTACCGCCGCTGCGGCGATCGTCTACCCCCGCGCCGGACGCGGCGCGAAAAACGTGGTTACGCGGCGCCGCGCGAAGCCGGACACGGGCGCACATCGACCGTGCCTCGGCCTCGTCCGCCGGAATCGGCCCCCGAAGTGCCGTCACATGTCGTCGGCGCGACCCGCCCCGCCGGCGCCGCTGAGATGTCAAACGTCGCTACGCGCCGGACGCCGCCTGCGCCCTCTGGACGTTCTCCGCCTTCGGGCCCTTGTCGCCCATCACCAGGTCGAAGTTCACTTCCTCGCCCTCTTCGAGCGTACGGAATCCCTCGGCCTGGATATTCGTGTGATGGACGAAGATGTCCCGCTCCTGCTCTTCAGCGCGGATGAACCCGTACCCCTTCGCGTCGTTAAACCACTTCACCGTGCCCTTGGCCATAAGACGTGCCTCCCTACCGCAACCCAACGATAACCACCGCGCGGGGAACCGGCCGCGCGAACCCATCACGTTCTCTCAGAAGTGAACCAATCGTCGGCATCACCTGTATCTGCTGTTTCAAATGCGACCCCCGCCGTGCGACGTGAAACGGACGTGTCTCTGTCGTCGTCGTAGAAGATAAGCGCGGCTCGCCGTTTACGCAAGCAAAAATGCGAAGAGGCGGACCGCCCGACGGGCGGACCCCGCCGCCCCGTCAGACGTCAATGAAGACCTTCATCGCCTCGTCGCCCCGCGAGTCCACGTACCTGTAGGCCGCGGCATAGTCGGCCATGTCGAAGTGCCGACCCATGAGCGGATCGAGCGTCAGCGCCCCGGATACGATCCACTCGATCGCCTGCTCGTAATCGTCCCGTCGGTACATCAGCGTGCCGACGAGCTCGAGCTCCCGGTCCTGCACCAGCGACAGGTCCACCGGCGTCGGGCCGTCGAAGACGGCCACGACCACGATCCGCCCGCCCTTGGCGATCTCGCTCACCCCGGCCGAGATCGTCGCCTCGACGCCGGCGCAGTCGAACGCCACGTCGAATCCGTCGTCTCCGAACGCCCGGTCGGCCGCCTCATGCAGAGACTCCTCCGACGCGCTGCTGCGCTGCGCCAGCCCGCATCGCCGGGCAACATCCAGGCGGTGGGAGCTGACGTCGGTGATCAGGACGTTCGCGCCGCGGCTCCGCGCCGCCTGCGCGACCAGGTTGCCGATCGGACCGGCCCCGAGAACGACGATGTTGCGCCCGGACAGCTCCCCCGCCCGCGACACCGCGTGGGCCGCGACGGCCGCGGGCTCGACGAGGGCGCCCTGCTCGTGCGTGAAATCGTCAGGCAGCACCACTACGCTGCCCGCGGGCACGGCGAACAGCTCCTGCGCGCACCCCGGCGCCTGGAAGCCGCGGACCTTCAGCGATTCGCAGACGTGCCGGTCGCCCCGCCTACACGGGCGGCACCGGCCGCACACCTCCTGCGGCAGCCCCGTCGCCTTCCGCCCGACCAGGGAAGCATCGACGTCCTGGCCTGCGGCGACAATCTCGCCGGAGAACTCGTGACCCTGCACCACCGGGTATCCGGTGAACGGATGGCTGCCGTGCCACACGTGCACGTCCGAGCCGCACACCCCGATCCGACGGACGCGGATGAGCGCCTCGCCGACGCCGGGCTCGGGGGCGGGGGCGTCGCCAAGCTCGATCTGTCCCGGCGCGGTCATCACCGCCTGACGCATGACAAACTCCTTCCTTCGGTCGGCGTCATTGTACCGGCCGGCGGCGAGGGCTCAACCGCGCGAACCCGGCACGGCAGATTGACCTCGACCGGCGACCCCGCTACGCTGACCCGCCACGCGATCTGCCGAGGAGACAGACCTTGATGGAGCTGGAGACCAAACCGGACTTCGAACAGGCCCTGGAGCGCATGGAGGCCTGGTGGGACGGCGGGATCATCGACCGTCCGCCCGTGACGCTGCACGTCCGGAGCGACGCCGACGTCGCCCGCCCTCACAAGGACCACGCCGACCTGCGCGACACGTGGATGGACGTCGAGTACCAGGTGGACCGCGCCGCCGCGGCCGTCACGGCGGGCGTCTATTTCGCCGAGAGCTTCCCCCGTTACATGCCGAACCTCGGCCCGGAAATCTGCGCCACCGTGTTCGGGTGCGAGCTGGAGTTCGGCGAGCGTACGAGCTGGTCCGTTCCGTCGGCCGGGAGCTGCAGGGAGATCGTCTCGCGCCGCCCGGACTACGAGAACGTCTACTGGCAGGCGATCCGGGAGATGACCGACCTGTCGATCGAGCGCGGGCGCGGGAAATGGATCACCGCGATGCCCGACCTGCACATGGACGGCGACCTGCTGGCGTCGCTGCGGGACCCGCAGGAACTGTGCATCGATCTCGTGGAGGACCCGAAAGCCGTGCGGGCCGCGTGCGATCACGTCACGGAGTTCTACCCGGCGCTGTTCGACGACATCTGGTCGCGGATCGCGGCGGCCGATCAGCCCTGCACGACCTGGCTGCCGTACATGCACACCGGACGGGCCTATGCCACGAGTTGCGACTTCTCGTGCATGATCTCGCCGGGGATGTTCCAGGAGACGATCCTACCGGCCATCCGCCAGGAGATGCGCTGGCTGGACCGGAACATCTATCACCTCGACGGACCGGACGCGCTGAAGCATCTCGACGCCCTGCTGGCGTGCGAGGACCTGGACGCGGTGCAGTGGGTCTACGGCGCGGGCAACGGGCCTGCGGCAAGGTGGATCGATGTCTACCAGCGCATTCAGGCGGCCGGGAAAGGAATCCAGCTCTGCGGCGAGAGCTTCGAAGATTGCCGCACCGTCGCCGAGCAGCTTCGCCCGGAGGGCGTGTGGCTGTGTCCCGGCGGCGCGCACAGCCGGGATGAGGCGGAGGCGTTCGTCGCCTGGGCCGACCGCTGGGCGGCCGGGAAGGTCTGAGCAGACGGCCGTGCGTCGCCCCTGCCGTGGGGAATGAAGCGCGGCGGGCTTCCCAGGCCGCCGCGTAATATCCGGCACGAGGCGCGGAAGCGTCAGTCCGACCCGGCGGGCTGCGTCGTCGGCGATCCGCCGACCTTCTCGATCAGCTCCGCCTTGCGGGCCTCGATCCGCCGCACGAACTCCTCGCCCAGCTCGTCGCCGCGCATGAACACCTCGATGGTCGTCCCGTCCGGGCCGGGCATGGCGAAGCGGACGAAGAACGGCGGGCGGGAGCGTCGACCGCCCTGGTCGCTGAGGCGCAGCGCCTCGGACGGCTCGACGCGGATGCCGTCGGTCGTCCGGACGAATTCGAGCCCGGTCGCACCGCTGATGACCTCCAGCGCCTGGGCGACCGTCGCCTCGGCCATCACCAGGTTGAAGCTCTCGCGCGTCTCGGCGGGCAGGTAGTTCAGCACGCCCGGCTCCATAGAGAGCTTCACGCGGGCCTTGTCGGCGAGGTCCAGCATCGCGTCGACCAGGTCGGCGTTGCGGTACTCGACGGTGACGGACTGCTGGAGCTGCCGCTCGATCTGCTCGTCGGCGGGCAGGATGACGATGTCGTCGTACCAGAGATACCAGGTCCACCCGCGTCCCCGACCGAGCATGTCCAGCCACTCGGCGGCCGTGCCGGGCAGGGCGCGTTCAGCCGCAACGGCCGCGGCGGAAGGGTCGTCGCCCACCCGGTAGTCGATGCTCAGATCCTCGTTTCCAGTGAGCTTGCGGAGCTGGACGATGACGCTCCCGGCCTCCTTCGTCCGATCCAGACGGGCGGAGTGGATCTTCCCGAGCGTCTGGAGTTCGTCGTAGCTGGCGCGACGGGCCATCCGGGCGAGCCCTTCAGTGGGCAGGATGCGGATCGTGCCGTCGTCGGGCGTCCAGCGCAGCGCCTGCGGCGCGAGCATGGGCGTCAGGGCCTCGCGCAAGGTGATGTTCTTGAGCGTGACGCTCATTCGGGTCTGCTCGCCGTAGGGCAGGCACGCCAGCGCTGTTTCGTCGATGACGAACGCGGCGCCCGTCTCCTCGCTGAGGGCGTCGAACACGTCGCCGATCAGCGCGTCGCTCTTCGAGAGACTCACCGTCCGGTCCAGCGCCTTCTGGAGCCCGACGCCGTTCCGGGCGGCGGCGACGCCCGCCGCCGCGCACAACGCCAGCCCCGCGATCATCCATCGACGCGCCGTCTTGCCGTGATCCATCGAACGTTTCTCCCATCGCTGCTTCGGTCTGTCAGTCCACGTACGCGGGCGGGAACGGCGCAGCCGCGACGCGCTCATCCTCTCGCCCGAACGACACCATCACCGTACCCGCCGGCCTCGCCGACGCGGTCCGCTCCTCGCTCGTCGCCAGGCGCATCTCACTCCACCGCACCGGCGGGTACCGCACCTCGACCGTGCCCGCCTCCGCCGGACGCCTCGGGCCCGACAGCGCCACCTGCACCACCGGCTGCCGCCATGCCGGCGACAGCCACCGGTCCACCGCCCACCCGGCCAGCAGCGCCATCAGCACCACCGCCGCGGCCGCCGTCGCGACAAACCACGGGCGGAGGAAGACCGGGCGCGGCGCCGGACGGTCCAGCAGCTCCCTGCGCTCCAGCGCGGCCAGCACGTCGCGCCGCTGGGCGTCGTAATCGATCTCCGGCGCCTCGTCGCCCAGCACCGCCAGGTGCCCGTCCAGCGCAGCGTACTTGCCGAGCGTCTCGCGGAGCTGATCGTCCTCGGCGAGCCGTTCTTCGAGCCGCCGGGCGCGGCGCGGGCTCAGCGCGCCGTCGAGATACTCGGTCAGCTCCTGCTCGACCCGTTCCTGTTGTGCGTTCTCGTCCATTTCTCGTTCACCCCCGCGGCTACAGGTGGTCGCTCAGCTTGTCCTTGAGCTTCTTCCGGGCGGTGAAGACGTGCCATTTGACCGCCTGGACGCTCGTTCCCAGAATCTCGGCGACGTCCTTCTGTGGCATCTTCTCGATGCTGAAGAGGATCAATGCCTGCCGCTGCATCTCGGGCAGCTCGTCAATCGCCCGTTCGATCTGCACCTTCAGGTCCCCGGCGGCCGCCTCCTCGTCCGGTCCGGGGTCGTCGGACGGCACCACGTACCCGTCGCGATCGTCATCGGCGTCGCCGGTCGGGGCGTCCAGAGACGCCTTCCGCCGCAGCGCCCGCGATCGCCGGCGGTTCAGCGACCGGTTGCTGACGATCCGCAGCAGCCACGAGCCGAACCGCTTGGGCTGCTTGAGCGTGTCGAGCTTCTCGTAGGCGTTCAGCAGGGCGTCCTGGACGGTCTCCATCGCGTCGTCCCGGTTGTTCAACAGCCGATAGGAAACCGCCATCGCCCTCCGCTGGTAGCGGGCGACGAGCTGCTCGAACGCCGCCAGGTCGCCCTTCCGCGCCGCCCGCACCAGCCGGGCGTCGTCCAGGGCTTCCGGCGAATCGGCCTTTCGGTCCTCACGTTTGGACACCGACGCTTCCACAAGGTTAGAAAATCCGACGGGCGGGAAGGATACCGCGACGGACCGGGAATGTCGAGCGCGGCAAGCGCCGCCGGGCGCTCCCGACGGGCAAAAAGCCGCAGCGGCAAGAAAGGACTCGCCTGCACGCCGCGGCAG
>CAZADC010000106.1:0-9981 GCA_964483755.1 uncultured Planctomycetaceae bacterium
TTGGCCATCAGCTTGGGAACGGTGAACGGGCTGACCCGGCTCGGACCCTTCTGGAGCATCCGCTCGTGCTGGGTCTCGAGCTCCTGGAGCCCGCCGATCCCGCTGCCGACGATCACGCCGCACCGGTTGACGTCTTCCTTGTCGAAGTCGACACCGCTGTCGTCCACCGCCTCGAGCGCAGCGGCTACGGCGAACCGGCAGAAGCGGTCCATCCGCTTCGCCTCTCGCTGATCGAACCGGTCGGCCGGGATGGTCTCCCAGTCCTTGACCTCGCCGCCGATCCGGCTGGCGAAGGGGGACGGGTCGAACCGCTGGATGCGGGCGATTCCGCTCCGGCCGTTGAGCATCGCGTCCCACGTCTCGGGGACGTCGTGGCCGAGCGGATTGACCGTGCCCAGGCCCGTCACTACGACACGACGTTCGGGCATGACTGCGGCAACCTCCGGGCGCTAGGCCTTGTTGCTGTGCTCTTTGATGTAGTCGATCGCCTGCCCGACGGTCTGGATCTTCTCAGCTTCCTCGTCGGGAATGCTCAGCTCGAACTCGTCCTCGAACTCCATGACGAGTTCGACCGTGTCCAGCGAGTCGGCGTTCAGGTCGTTGACGAACGAGGTCTCGCGCGTCACCTCGCTCTTGTCCACGCCCATCTGCTCGGAAACGATCTCAATCACCTTGTCTTCGATCTCGTCGGGCACTTTCGTACCTCCATCCAGTGGTTGTCGTATCCTGACGGTCCGTGCGTCCCTGCTCAGGGCCGCGGTACTATATCGCTCGCCCTCCCGCCGTGCAACAGCATCCGACGGGTGAATTTCCGTCGAGCCGGACGCCCGCCGACGCCCCGCGCCGGCGGCTGTTCCACTCTACATGTGCATCCCGCCGTCGACGCTCAGCACCTGCCCGGTGATGTACGACGAGGCGTCCGACGCCAGGAACGCCACCGCACGGGCGATGTCGCCCGGTTGGCCGAACCGGCTCATCGGAATCTGCTCCAGCGCCATGTCCTTCGCCTGCTGGGGAAGGACCTCGGTCATCTCGGTCTGGATGAAGCCCGGCGCCACCGCGTTGACCCGCACGCCGCGCTTGGCGAGCTCCTTCGCAGCCGACTTGGTCAGCCCGATCATGCCCGCCTTGCTGGCGGCATAGTTGGCCTGCCCGCGGTTGCCTTCCAGCCCGCTGTAGCTTGACATGTTGACGATCGAGCCGCTGCGCTGGCGCATCATGATCTTCGCCGCCGCCCGCGTGCCGATGAACGCGCTCTTGAGGTTGACCTTCAGCACCAGGTCCCAGTCCTCGTCGCTGATCATCATCACCAGGTTGTCCCGCGTGATTCCGGCGTTGTTGACCATCACGTCCAGGCTGCCGTGGGACTCGGCGACCTCCTCGACCAGCGCGGTGAAGCCCTCGCCGTCGGTCACGTCCATGACGCGCGTCTCGAGCTTCCCGCCCGGGTTGCCGAGCGTCTCGTCCAGCTCGGCGAGCAGGTCGTCCTTCAGGTCCACCGCCACCACGGTCATCCCCGCGCCCAGCAGCTCGCGGGCGATCTCCAGCCCGATCCCGCGGGCCGCGCCGGTGACGATCGCCACTTTCCCGTTGTCCGCCATCGAATACCTCTTTCTACTCGCCCTGGGGTCCCGACCCCGTCGCGCCGGGGTCGCCCTCGCAAAGCTTCTCTAACGAATCGGCGGAGTTGACGCAAGTAAAGTCCGCCCGGCGGTCGATCCGCCGCATCAGCCCCGCCAGCACGCGCCCCGGGCCGATCTCGTAGAACGCCGCGACCTGCTGATCGCGGAGGAACTCCATGCACCCCGCCCACCGCACCGGCGAGGTGAGCTGCGCGAGCAGCTTCGCGTTGATCGCGTCGGCGGAATCGTAGGGTCGCGCGTCCACGTTGCTGACCACCGGGGTCTTCGGATCGCGCCAGGCGACCGCGTCGAGCGTCTCGGCGAACGCGTCCGCCGCCGGGGCCATCAGCTCGCTGTGGAACGCCCCGGCCACGTTCAGCACCACCGCGCCCCTCGCCCCGTGCTCCTCGGCGAGGTCCGCCGCCCTCTGCACCGCGCCGGCGGCGCCGCTGAGGACGATCTGCCCGGGACAGTTGAAGTTCGCGCAGGACAGCGGTTCTCCCTCGCCCGCCGCCTCGCAGAGCCCGGCGGCGGCGGGTTCGTCCAGCCCGATGATGCTCACCATGCCCGACGGCCGGGCCGTGGCGGCCTGCTGCATCAGCTCGCCGCGGCGGGCGACCAGGCGGACCATGTCGTCGAAGTCCAGCGCGTCGGCCGCATAGAGCGCCGTGTACTCGCCCAGACTCAGCCCGGCGCAGTATTCCGGACGCAGCTGCCCGACGCAGTCCGGCGAGAGCGACTGCTCCATCGCCGCGAGCATCGCCGCGGAGACGGTGAAGATCGCCGGCTGGGCGACGTCGGTGCGGGCGAGCTCCTCGTCCGGACCCTCGAAGCAGAGCGTCCGCAGCGGCAGGCCGGTCGCGTCCTCGGCGCGGTCGAAAAGGTCGGCGACGCCGGGGCGGTCGACGATGTCCTTGCCCATGCCGACGTGCTGGGCGCCTTGTCCGGGAAACAGGAATGCGGTCTTCATGGCGTTCGTCCTCTCGGGTGGGAGGTACTCGCACGGCGTGGGGGCGTCCGCTGCGTCCCCGCCGGCGCGCGGGGCGGGCGAGCCCGCATCTCAGAAGCGCAGCACGGCCCCCGCCCAGGTCAGCCCGGCGCCGAAGGCGACGAGGATCACCGTCGATCCCCGGGATATCCGACCTTCGCGGTGCGCCTCGGCGAGGGCGATCGGCACCGATGCGGCCGACGTGTTCCCGTACTTGTCGATGTTCACGTGGACCTTCTCGATGGGGAAGTCCAGCTTCTCGGTCGCCGAGCTGATGATGCGGATGTTCACCTGGTGCGGCACGACCAGGTCGACGTCGTCCACGCCGAGCTCGCAACGGGTCATGCAGTCTTCCAGCAGCCATCGCATCTTGTCGACGGCGAACTTGTACACGTCGCGCCCGCGCATGTGAATGTAGTGGCGTCCGTCGCCGACCGTCTCGACCGTGGCCGGCTCGCGCGATCCGCCGCCGGGCACGTGGATGTAGTCCCACCCGGAACCCGCGGCGTGCATCACGCTGTAAAGCAGCCCGCGCCCGGGCTCGTCGGTCGGCTCGACCACGGCGGCGCCCGCCCCGTCGCCGAAAAGGATGCAGCTCGTGCGGTCGGTGTAGTCGCTGAACCGGCTGAGCGTCTCGGAGCCGACCACCAGAATCTTCCGGTACATGCCGGTCCGGATGAACTGCCCGGCGACGGTGATCCCGTACACGAAGCCGCTGCACGCGGCCGAGATGTCGAACGCCGGAACGTCCTCGGCGCCGAGGGCTTCCTGGATGAAGCACGCGGTGGCGGGGAAGATCATCTCCGGGCTGATGGTGGCGCAGATGATGAGATCGAGGTCCTTGGCGTCCACGCCGGCCTGGTCGAGCGCCTCGCGTGCGGCGTCGGTTCCCAGCGTGGCGGTGGTCTCGCCCTCGCTGACGACCCGGCGCTCCTTGATCCCGGTGCGCTGGGTGATCCACTCGTCGGAGGTCTCGAGTATCTTCTCGAAATCGGCGTTGGACATCACCTTGTCGGGCACGGCGGCCCCGAGTCCGGTGATCGCGGCGCGCGGTAAGTCACTCATCGGCACGTCCCTGTTGCTCCGAGAGCAGTTCGGTGATCCGTTCGTTGACGTGGCGCCGGCTGAAGTCCTTGGTCACCCGCACCGCGTTCATGATGCCCCGCTCGTTGCTCGCCCCGTGGGCGATGATCCAGATTCCGCCGATGCCCAGCAGCGGCGCCCCGCCGTACTCGTTGAAATCGTACTTGGCGACCAGGCTCGCGGCGGCGGTCTTGATCGCCCCGGCCTGGTCCGGCAGCGCCCGCGCCAGCTCGTTGAGCATGCCCTTGAGCACCCCCTCGGCCATGCCTTCCATCAGCTTGAGGACCACGTTGCCCACGAACCCGTCGCAGACCAGCACGTCACAGGTCCCGCGGAACAGGTCGCGCCCCTCGGCGTTGCCCACGAAGGCGATGCGCCCGTCGTCCCGCAGAAGCTGCTGGGTGCGCCGGACGAGCTCGTTGCCCTTGGCGTCCTCCTCGCCGACGCTCAGGATCGCCACCCGCGGGCTCTCCACGCCGCAGATCGCCTCCAGGTAGATCGACGCCATTACGCCGTACTGATAGAGGTGCTGCGGACGGCAGCTCACGTTCGCCCCGACGTCGCAGATCGCCACCGGTCCGTGCAGCGTCGGCGTTACGATCGCGATGCCCGGACGGTGCACGCCCGGCAGGCGCCGCAGGCGCATCTGCGCCGCGGCGACGCAGGCGCCCGTGTTCCCGGCCGAGATCGACGCGTCGATTTCGCCCCGGCGCTGCATCTCCGCGAGCACCGCGATGGAGCTGGCGGGCTTGGTCCGCAGCGCCTCGACGGGCGCCTCGTCCGCGGTGATCTTGTCCGGGGCGTGGACGATGTCGATCTTCCCGTCGCCGTCCCCGTCCCCGTCCAAGTGCTCGCGGATGAGCCCTTTATCGCCGACGAGAACGATCCGGTCGTCCGGCTCGAGCAGCGCGCACGCCTTCAGCGCACCGCTGATTTCGGTCCGCGGGAAGCCGTCGCTTCCCATCGCGTCCACGCCGATCCGCATCGGCTCAGCTCTCCTGCTCGACCTGCAGGCTCAGCCCCGGGCGGACGAATCCGCAGTTCTCGCACGCTGTGTGCGGCAGGCGCGGGTTGTTGCACCGCGGGCAGTCCACGTAATTCGCCGGGCGACGCGCGTGATGACTGCGACGGATGCGCGTGCGGCTTCGACTGATCTTCTGCTTCGGAACCATCTTCGTACCTCGGTAAGAATCCTGCCTCGATCCGGCCGCGAAAAATCGCCGCCGACCCCGGCGGATAGCCGCCGGACACTAGAAATACGCCATATTCTTGTCAAGCAAAAACGGGCCGTCCACCGTCCCGTGCGCCCCGGCCGCTTCCACGTCAGCCGAGCCGCTCTGCCGCGAACTCCGCGGCCGTCTTCAGGGCGTCGGGGAGCTTCTCGGGCCGCTTCCCGCCCGCCTGGGCCAGCGTCGGCTTGCCGCCGCCCCCTCCGCCGACCGCCTTCGCGGCCGACTTCACCCAGTCCCCCGCCTTGAACGACGAGGCGCCCACCAGCTCCTCGCTGACCATCGCCACCAGCGTGACCTTCCCGTCGCCGGCGGCGCCGACCATGACGGCCGCGGCGCCCTTCTGACGCTGCTGGTCGCACAGGTTCCGCATCGTCGACGAGTCGGCGTCGCCGCTGGTGCCGATGACGACCTTGCCCGCCGGCAGGTCGAGCGTCTCGACCGGCGTGAAGCCTCCGCCAACCCCGCCGCCGGCAGGCTTCTTGCGAAGTTCCTTGATCTCCTTCTGCATCGCCTCGACCCGCTCGGGAATCTGCTCCGGCGGCACGCGCAGCGTCTGCGAGACGCTCCGCAGCACGTCGTCGGTCTGCCGGACCCGCTCCACCGCACCGCTGCCCGTAACGGCCGTGATGCGACGGACGCCCTTGGCAACCGACTCCTCGCCCGTGATCTTGAACAGCCCGATCTGACTGGTGCGGTCGAGGTGCGTGCCGCCGCAGAACTCCACCGGCGTGGTCTCGTCGGCCTCGAGCAGGGGATCGTCCACGCCGACGCTCACCACCCGCACCGGGTCGGGATACTTCTCGCCGAAGACGGCCCGGACGCCGGAGATCTTCCTCGCCTCGGCGAGCGGCATCGGGCGAACGCGGACCGGCTCGTCGGCCAGCACGCGGGAGTTGACCAGCGTCTCGATCTTCCGGAGCTGCTCGTCCGCCACGGCCTGGTTGTGCGAGAAGTCGAACCGCAGGCGGTCGGGCGCGACGACGCTCCCGGCCTGGTTAACCTCCTCGCCGAGCACCTCGCGCAGCGCCCAGTTGAGCAGGTGCGTGGCCGTGTGGTTCCGCATCGTATCGAAGCGGGAGGCGTCCACCGACGCCGAGACGACCTGTCCCGGCCGGAGGGTTCCGCTCTCCAGCACGCCGAGGTGCAGCACGCACTGTCCCGCGACGGCCGTGTCGCGGACGGCGAAGCGCCCGCCGTCGAAGCTTAGCGCCCCGGCGTCGCCGACCTGCCCGCCCTGCTCGCCGTAGAAGTTGGTCCGGTCGAGCACGACGGCGGCCTCGTCGCCGGGCTCGAGGGCGCCCTCGGTGACGTACCGGTCGCCGGCGACCCACCCGAGCACCTTCGCATCGAGCGGCTCGCGGGAGTATTTCGCCGAATCGTCCGTCGCCGGCAGCCCCGCCACGGCGGCGACCTTGAACTGCTCGCCCCCGCCCGACAGCTCGCGATGCTCGGCCATGGCGTGGTCAAACCCCGCCATGTCGACTTCCATCCCCCGCTCCCGGGCCATCAACTGCGTGAGATCGACCGGGAAGCCGTATGTGGCGTAGAGCTCAAAGGCGGCCTCGCCGCTGATCTCCGGGGGTGTGCCCCAGTACTTCGCGATCAACGCCGGGCTCAAATCGCCTAACTGGAAGCTTTCCTGAACCGACCCGTTCGGTTTGCCTTTCCTTATCTCTATCTGAGTATCCGGCGACGCAGGCAGCAACCGCGCCTGCCTGAAGAAGTCTTCCTCGGGGGGGGCGAATGTTGGCTGCGTCCGTGGGTAGAACCACAGGTCGTTGTTCTTGTTCTTGTCCGCATGGCAGAATGTATCCCACAAGGCGTACAGCGCGTGCGACCACCATGTCTTGATGCCGTTGTCCAGCGTCTTGCCGAAGGCCTCCTCCTCCTCGCGGATCGTCTGGATGATCGCGTCCTGCCGCTCGGGGATCTCCGGAAACGCCTCGCCCATCAGCTCGACCACGGTGGGCGCGAGGTCGACGAGGAACGCACCCTCGATGTCCAGGTACTGCCGGCCGTAGCGGCTGGCGCGGCGGAGGATGCGCCGCAGGACGTACCCGCGCCCCTCGTTGCTCGGCAGGATGCCATCGGCGAGGGCGAACGTCAGCGTCCGCGCGTGGTCGGCGATCACCCGGCAGGCGACGTCGCCGATGTCGTCGAGGTCCTGCGAGTCGAAGCGGTCTTCGGCGTCGCTCGCGGCCCCGTATCGGTGGTCCGTGAGCGTCTCGATCTTCTCGATGATCGGCACGAACAGATCGGTGGCGTAGTTGCTCCGCTTGCCCTGGAGAATCCGCCCGATCCGCTCGAGGCCCATGCCGGTGTCCACGTGGCGGGCGGGCAGCGGCGTGAGCTTCCCGTCGGCCGCGCGGTTGAACTGGATGAACACGAGGTTCCACACCTCGATTACGCGCGGGTCGTCGGCGTTGACGAGCCCGCCGCCCGAGCCGTCCGGCGTCTGGTCGTAGTGGATCTCGCTGCACGGCCCGCAGGGACCGGTGTCGCCCATCTCCCAGAAATTGTCCTTCCTGTCGCCGTGGTGGATGCGGGCGGGATCGACGCCGATCTCGTCGCGCCAGATCGCCTCGGCCTCGGCGTCGGCGTCGAGCCCGTCGGACTTGTCGCCCCCGAAGACCGTCACGTGCAGGCGCTCCGGCTCGAGCCCCCACACGTCGGTGAGCAGCTCCCACGCCCACCCGATCGCCTCGCGCTTGAAGTAGTCGCCGAAGCTCCAGTTGCCGAGCATCTCGAAGAACGTGTGGTGGTAGGTGTCGTGCCCGACGTCTTCGAGGTCGTTGTGCTTGCCGCCGGCGCGGAGGCACTTCTGGCTGTTGGCGGCGCGGGTGTAGTCGCGCTGCTCGCGCCCGAGGAAGATGTCCTTGAACTGGTTCATCCCGGCGTTGGCGAACAGGAGCGTCGGGTCTTCCGCGGGCAGCAGCGAGCTGGACGGCACGAACGTGTGTCCGTGCTGCTCGAAGAACTCGATGAACTCCCGGCGGATTGTCTCGCAGGTGCGATGCATAACTCGCCTCTGTTGCTTGGCTTCCGTGCGAAGGCCGGCGGCATGCTTCCGTCCGGCCCGGCGGCGTGTCCGCTTGCCCTGAGCCGGTCGAAGGGCGCCGCCCGCGCCTCCGCCCTGCGGCCCGACCACTCCCGGACCGGCGACGGCGGCAAAGACCGGGTATTGTACCCGACGCTCCCGAAACCTGCCAACGCTTTTGGACGCCTGCCGCCCGGCGGATCGTCCGGCGCCGCGGCGGATATCCGGTATAATGCACCCATGCCGCCGCAGGAGGATCCATACGAGGTGCTGGGGGTGCCGCCGGACGCGGACGTCCACGCCATCCGCACCGCGTATCGCCGGGCCGCGCTGAAGGTGCACCCCGACAGCCGACCGGACAACCCCGTCGCAGCACAGCGCCGCTTCACGCGGCTGACCGACGCTTATCACGCGGCGCTCCGCGCGACCGCCTGGCGGAAGGCGGGAAACGCCGGACCGGTTCCCCATTACACGGCGCAGGACTTCACGCGCCTCGAGGTCGGCTGGACCGACCCGTCGCGCCGCGACGATGCGACCGGGACATCCGACCCCCGCGACGTGCCGGGGGCGCACAAGGCCGTCGTCGCACGTCTCAACGAGCCCGCAGCGTTTGTGGCGTGCTGGATCGTCGCCATCGCCATCGCGACGGCCGTCGGATGGCTGCTGGTGGACTCGGGTGCGCTCGGCCCGCCGGAGCGTCTCGGGCCGGGCGCGCTGATCGTGCTGCCCCTCCTGCCGCTGGCGGCCTACGCGGCCGTGGTGGCGGCGGGCATCGCCGCCCTCGTGCTCAGCCGGCAGGTGGTATGGCTCGTCGGGCGGATTCAACTGGGCTTCCGCGGGCGACGGGCATTGCCTGCCCCCGACAAGGCGCTGCCGCGCGGACAGGGGCTGCTGGGGCGACTGCTGGGGCGTAGCAACGACAGAGGCTGAAGCACGAAATCCGAAGTACGAGAATCGCTGCCCCGAGCCCCGAATAGCACGTAGTGTCTCCGGTTTCGGGTTCTGCGTCTCGGATTTCGAGTTTCGGATTCCGGATTTCGAGTCTCGGGCTTGTGCTTCATTCTGTGCGGCGTCCGGATAGAATACCGGATTGCTTCGCCCACCGGTGCGGGCGGGGCGTTCGTGCAGGACGTGGGAGCAGGATGACATGCCGGAAACGCAGATCAGGGTGACGTTCCAGCCGCACGGCCGGGCCGTGCACGTGCTGGCGGGCACGAAGATCATCGAGGCCGCCGGACGCGCGGGGCTGACCATCGAGACCCCCTGCGGGGGCGCGGGCACGTGCGGCAAGTGCCGCGTGCAGGTCACCGAAGGCGCGTGTCCGCCGACGCAGGTGGAGGCGCAACGGCTGAGCGAGGACGATCTCGCGGACGGGTGGCGGCTCGCCTGCCAGAGCACCATCTGCGACGAGTGCGTCGTCGTCATCCCCGACAGTTCCCTGTTCGCCGGTCGGCACCAGATTCTCGCCGAACGCCAGTCCGGCGCCGCGGCCGAGGTGCTGCCCGCCGTGCGGAAGGTCTACGTCGAGCTTCCCGAACCCACGCTGACCGACGACGCGGCCGACCTGCTGCGCCTCGAACAGTCCGTCGGGCGCATCAAGACGGACCTGGAGGTGCTCCGCCGCCTGCCGGGCGTGCTGCGCGACAACGGCTTCAAGGGCACGGCCGTGCTGACGGACCATCGGTTGATCGACTTCGAGCCGGGCGACACGACGCAGGAGTGCTGGGGCGCCGCCTTCGACGTGGGCACGACCACGCTGGCGGGATCGCTGCTGGATCTGTGCACGGGCGAGGAGCGGGCGATGGTCTCGCGTATGAACCCGCAGGTCAGCCACGGCGACGACGTGCTTTCGCGGATCGAGCACGCCCGCAGCGAGGCCGACGGGCTCGCCGGACTGCACCGTATGATCACCGGCGAGATTCGTGAGATGCTCGCCGAGCTGTGCGCCGAGGCGGGCGTGGACTGCGACCACGTCTACGAAATCGCCTTCGCCGGCAACACGACGATGGAGCATCTGCT